>JAUYTB010000297.1 GCA_030695305.1 Bacteroidales bacterium | reverse complement strand
AAACTTTCAGCTCTGAGATTATTTGCCATTCAGTTGATATTGAGACATATAGCTTGAATTGGGAAATAGTGCTAAATGCTTGATTTTAAGCTAAAAGGCAAAATATCTCGGAGCTGAATGTCTTGCTTGGGAGCTGAATGTTATGTTGATTAAAAAAAGAGTGACCATTTGGTCACTCTCTTTTTGTAATTCACTTTCCCGGATTTACTTTCTTACGATCAGCTATTTAGATTATCGGCGGAAACCGTCAGTCAAACTGATTAGTCGTATAGATTATCGGCGAAACCGGTTAGTCAAACTAATTAGTCGTATAGATTATCGGCGGAAACCGTTAGTCAAACTGATTAGTCGTTTAAAGAGAAGCGGAAGAAACCGGTAATTTTTACCTCTGAGTCAATTGTTTTGAGGTATTGTGCTACTGTTATCTTACCATCTTTAACGAAGATTTGCTCTTCCAGAGTACTCTCTTTGAAGAATTTATTCAGTTTGCCCTGAGCAATTTGCTCAATCATATTTTCTGGTTTGCCCTCTTCACGAATCTGAATTCTGTATATCTCCAGCTCTTTCTCAATCACAGACTGAGGACAGCTGTCTTTACTAACGGATACAGGGTTCATTGCTGTGATTTGCATTGCGATGTCACGGCCTACTTCATAGCTAACCTCTTTTGAGAAACCTACAATAGTGGCAAGTTTTCCGTTGGTGTGGATATATGTTGCAATGTAAGGGGCCTCCAATTTGCTGTAGAAAGGAATTGCATGCTTCTCTCCACTTTTTCCGGTTTGCTGAGTTACAGACTCTTCAATCGTAAGATTTCCAAGTTTAACTGTATTCAGTTGCGCAAGATCTGCGGGGAATGCTGCAAGAGCAGTATCTGCAATTTCGTTTGCAAGGTTTTGAAAATCGGTGTTTTTTGCAACGAAATCAGTTTCACAACCAAGGCATACAAGAATCGCTTTGGTGTTGCTCTCGTTTGCTTTTGCAATAACAGAACCTTCGGTTGTTTCACGATCGGCTCTCTTTGCTGCTATTAATTTACCTTTTTCGCGGATAATGTCCTTCGCTTTTTCAAAGTCACCGTTAGCCTCAACCAGGGCTCCTTTACAGTCCATCATGCCGGCGCCGGTCATCTGGCGCAATTTGGCAACGTCTGTTGCTTTTATTTCCATATTCAATATATAATAAAAACGTTAATACTAAGTTTATTGGGCCTTTAGCTCTCTCTATTTCTCAGGAGCGGCTTCTGGTGCAACCTCTTTCGCCTCTTCTGCTACAACTGGAGCTGCTGCCTCAGGGGCAACTACTTCTGGTGCAACCTCTTTCTCCTCTGCCTTTACCTCTGCTTTCGCCTCTTCTGCCACAGCAGGAGCTGCTGCCACAGCGGCAACTACTTCTGGTGCAACTTCTTTTGCCTCTACTGGTGTAACAGCTTTCGCTTCAGTCTTCGCAACCTCTTTAACCTCTGCCTCTTCCGGAGCATCATCGGTTTTTAGAGCTTTACGTGGGCGAATCTTCTTTGAATTACTGTCGGAGCTCTCTCTAGTATCTTTACTCTCTGAAACTGAACCCTCTTTCTCTTTTTCAAGCTTTCTCTCCGAGAGACCCTCGGCGATTGCTTTGCAGATAACATCCATTACAAGAGAGATCGATTTAGCGGCATCGTCGTTCGCAGGAATCACATAATCAATCGGACCCGGATCGCAACAAGTATCAACCATAGCGATTACTGGAATATTCAGACGATTTGCCTCTTTAACGGCGTTCATCTCTTTTTGGATGTCTATTATGAAGAGTGCAGATGGGAGTCTGTTAAGATCTGCAATAGAACCAAGGTTCTTCTCTAATTTTGCTCTTTGGCGTGTAACCTGTAACTTTTCACGTTTCGCCAGTGTTTCGTAAGTACCGTCTGTCATCATTTTATCGATGGTGTTCATCTTTTTAACCGCCTTACGGATTGTAGGGAAGTTAGTAAGCATACCACCAGGCCAGCGCTCGGTAACATATGGCATGTTAACAGAGAGTGCTTTATCTGCAACGATATCTTTTGCTTGTTTTTTTGTTGCTACAAAAAGGATTTTTCTACCTGCACGGGCAAGTTGTTTCATCACATTTGCAGCCTCATCTATTTTGATAACGGTCTTGTGCAGGTCAATAATGTGAATCCCGTTCTTCTCCATAAAAATGTAAGGAGCCATCTTAGGATTCCATTTTCTCTTTAGGTGTCCAAAGTGTACACCTGCATCAAGTAAATCTTGGAAATTTGTTCTAGGCATTTTAAATCTCTTTTTAATAATTTTTTATTTCTCTTTTCATCAATCCTAAGTAACTGTATCTGATTACAAAATATCTAATCTTTTAATTTTGTGCTTTAATAATCTCTCTTTAAAAGTGCAGATTTATGTTTTTTTGCAGATACCAGGTCTTTCGGATTTTCCGCAGTAGGAGAAACTGGGGTAGCTGAATCATTTTGATTACAGATCCTTCGTTTTGTCTCCTGACTGTGCAATTTTTTCAATCAGCCGATTACAAGTATTTAATATTATAAGTATAAAATATTGTAATAAACGTTGGTGAATACTAACGTTTGCTAAATTGGAAGCGTTTACGTGCACCTGGTTGTCCCGGTTTCTTTCTCTCAACCTCTCTAGGGTCGCGGGTAAGAAGTCCGTTAGACTTGAGGACAGGGCGATGCTGCTCTGCATCAATTTTGCAGAGAGCGCGGGCGATAGCAAGTCTTAGAGCTTCTGCCTGACCCTTCTGTCCGCCGCCATCAAGATTAACTCTGATGTCGTACATTCCCAGGGTGTTGGTTAGTTCTAGAGCTTGTTTTACGATGTAGTGAAGAGTCTCCTCTTTGAAGTAAACTTCTAAAGGGCGCTCGTTAATCGTAATGTTGCCTTTACCTGTGTTTACATAAACGCGAGCAACTGCTGATTTTCGTCTTCCAAGGGCGTTAATTAATTCCATGCTCTTTGTTTAAATTTCGTTTAAATAAATCTCTTTTGGTTGTTGTGCCTGATGAGGATGCTCCGGGCCTGTATAAACAAACAGGTTGCGGAATAACTCTGCACCAAGGCGATTTTTTGGTAGCATACCCTTCACGGCGTGCTCAACTACAGCCAACGGCTTACGGCTCATCAGCTCCTTAGGAGATGAAAACCTTTGACCGCCGGGATAACCGGTGTGACGAACATAGACCTTGTCTGTCATCTTCTTACCCGTCATACGAACCTTATCGGCATTGATAACAATTACGTTATCGCCGCAGTCCACGTGTGGGGTAAAGCTTGGCTTGTTTTTACCACGCAGAATAAGTGCTATTCTGGATGAAAGCCGTCCTAGTACCTGATCGGTTGCATCAATAACTACCCACCCTTTAGTGACGGTAGCTTTGTTGGCCGATACAGTCTTGTAACTCAATGTGTCCACTTTGTTGATCTTTAGATTAATACGTTAATTTTGTTGCGATGACCCTATAAAATAGGGGGCTGCAAAGATAAAACTATTTTTGGAAGTGACAAAATAGTGTTTATCCGTATCTTTTTTTTATTAAGATTCAAATATCTATTTTTATGGGATAAATGCTTATTTTTGCAGTATTAATCTGATTTTTGAGATAAAAGTGCAGGAGTAAAATGAAAATTGCCGATATTGAACTGGGGGATCGCCCCCTTTTTCTTGCACCCATGGAAGATGTTACAGATCCTTCATTCAGGTATATATGTAAAGAGTTTGGCGCAGATGTTCTCTGTACTGAATTTGTATCGTCAGATGCACTTATAAGAGATGCCAGAAAGGCACTTGAGAAGCTAACCATTTATCCATACGAATTTCCAATAGGCATCCAGATTTACGGCCATCTTACAGAGCCTATGATTGAGGCAGCTGTTATGGCAGCAGAGGCGAAACCCTCATTTATAGATATTAATTTTGGATGTCCGGTTAACAAAATTGCGAATAGAGGTGCCGGCTCGGGTATGATGAGATTTCCGGAGAAGATGATTGAGATTACCCGCAGAGTTGTGGATGCCGTTAAGATTCCGGTCACTGTTAAGACTCGGCTCGGATGGGATGATAAGAGCAAGATAATTGTTGATCTGGCAGAACAACTGCAGGATGTCGGAATCTCTGCTCTTACCGTACACGGCCGCACCAGGGCTCAAATGTATAAAGGGGAGGCAGACTGGACTCTTATTGGTGAGATTAAAAAAAATCCCAGAATGCATATCCCTGTTATTGGTAATGGAGATATTACATCTGCCTCTGGAGCGAAGAGTGTTTTTGATGATTATGGAGTGGACGGTGTAATGATAGGAAGAGCTACCTATGGGAAGCCGTGGTTATTCAGGGAGATAAGACACTATCTCTCTACAGGAGAGATTCTACCGGAGCCAAATGTAAACGAGAGAGCCGATATTGCTATAAAGCATCTGCTTAAATCAGTAGAGATAAAGGGAGAGAGAGTGGGAGTTTTGGAGATGAGAAGACACCTCTCATGCTATTTCAAATCCCTTCCAAACTTCAAGGATTTAAGGATGAAACTTGTGACAGAGGGCGATTACCGGGAGGTGATCAACCTTATAGAAGAGGTCAGAGAGAGATATGGAGAGAATTTTTGAAATAAAAAAATATAATATGAAATCACTTTTTCTTAATAAGGTTCTTCTGTTTCCATACTATATAGCCTTGAAGATCAGGCATTACATGTACGATAAAGGTGTGTTTAAATCGTATAAGTTTGATATACCTATTATATCTGTGGGCAATATCTCTGCAGGAGGAACAGGGAAAACCCCCCATACAGAGTTTATTGTAAAGGAGCTTATGCAGTATCGTCAGGTGGCTGTTCTCTCCAGGGGGTACGGAAGGAAGAGCAGAGGATTTCACTTTGTCAGATGTGACGGTGGGGCGGCAGAGTTTGGAGACGAACCGCTGCAGATAAAGAGAAAGTTCCCGGAAGTGACAGTGGCCGTAGACGGGAACAGGGTAAGAGGAATAAATAGATTGATGAATCTGCCGCAGGAAGAGAGGCCGGATGTTATTATTCTTGACGATGCATTTCAGCACAGAAGGGTAGTGCCCGGGTTAAGTATTCTTCTCATCGACTACAGCAGGCCTCCGGAGAGTGACAATCTTCTCCCGTTTGGCGGTCTAAGGGATCTGCCGGAGCAGATGAAACGGGCAGATGCCGTGGTGATAACTAAATCTCCTTGCGGAATCTCCGATGAGGAGAGGTTTTACTGGAAGAATCTCCTGCGACTTTTGCCGGGGCAGAGGCTCTTCTTCTCTGCTCTGGAGTATTGCGAACCTCTTCCGATTTTTGAAGAGGCAGACAAGAGATATATCTACTCAAATTTTGTTATTCTTATAACCGGAATAGCAAATCCAAGGCCACTAGAGTATCACCTTCTTAATCGTTATAAAATTGTAAAAAGACTCAGATACAGAGATCATCACAGTTTTGGAAAGTATGACGCACTGACTATCGGAAGAGTAGCAAGAAGATATCCTAAAGCAGTAATATTCACCACAGAAAAAGATTCTCAAAGGTTGATGCAACTGGAGAGATTAAACAGTGATGTAAGAAAGAGAATCTTTGTTCTCCCTATAGAAGTTATGATTATTAATCAAAATGGTCTTTTGTTTTCTGAAATGTTAAGGGAATCTCTCTCCTGATAATAGAAAATCGCTATTTTAATTTTATTGCAAACTTTTAAAAAAGAGGATATATCAGCCCCCCCAAATTGGTATACTAAATTAATAACTCAAAAATATTTAAATCGTAATAATTATTGACAAGTTATTATGAAAAAGTAAAAGCTTATGCTTTTTTTTACTATTTTTGTCCATTATAGTTAGAGTTACTATGAAAAAAACAACCACACAAATTCAATTATTAACCTAAAATTTTTAACTCATGCATGTTTCAAGAAAGAGAGACCGCATAGGACGTAAAGTCCTGTTGGTTTTTGCCCTCCTGCTTTTCGCAGGCACAATCTGGGCACAGAACATCAAGGTTTCCGGACTTGTTACCGATGACAAAGGGCAACCTGTCATTGGTGCAAATGTTCTGGTTCAAGGTACCCGTACAGGTGCTGCTGCCGACCTCGATGGAAAATTTGTTCTCGATATCCCCGGCAACTCTGTTCTGGAAATATCTGCAATTGGCTATGAAAAACAGACAATTCAGGTAAGAAACAGAACTTCCATAAGGATTGAGCTTCGTGAAGATGCTCTTTTGCTTCAGGAGGCCGTTGTTGTGGGAGAGTTCGGAGTAAAGAGAGCTGCCCGTGCAGTTGGTGGTGCAGTCGAGAGCGTTAGAGGCGCAGAGATTGCAGAGTCAGGACGTGAAAACTTTGTTTCGGCTCTTCAGGGCCGTGTATCAGGCGTTCAGATTACCAACTCAACAGGTACACCTGGTGCTTCTACATCGGTACTTATCCGTGGTGCTACTTCTATCTCGGGTAATAACCAGCCGCTCTATGTAATAGACGGTATTCCAATGAACAACAACACTTTTAATCCAGTAGGTAACCTTGCGGTAAGAACCGGAGGCAGCGAGACTGTTGCCGACCGTAACCTCGACTTCTCTAACAGAGGTTCCGACATTAACCCGGAGGATATTGAGAGTATGACAATCCTAAAAGGTGCGGCTGCTGCTGCTCTTTATGGAAGTGATGCATCAAACGGTGCTATCATCATTACAACTAAGAAAGGTAAAAAAGGTAAAGGAGTTGTTACTTACAGCAACTTTTTCCGTTTTGATAATGCTTACAGATATCCAGAGCTTCAGACGGAGTTTGATAACGGTATGTATGGTGTAACCAACTACTGGACAACAAGAAAGTATGGTGCTCCTTATGAGCCGGGTACTCAGTTGTATGATAACCTTAAGAACTTTTTCCAGACTGGTATAACAAAGAGACACAACGTGGCATTTGAGGCAGGAAACGAACAAATGACCTTCCGTTCTGCAGCTAGTGTGACAGACCAGACTGGTATTGTTCCTACTACCGACTACACAAGAACAAATGTGACTGTCTCAGGAACGGCCAAACTAAACGCCTGGCTTAATATTGAGACCTCACTTCAGTACGCATCAACCACTAATACCAAGGTTGGTAAAGGTACAGGAGGCCCTCTTCACAGAACTATGATATGGCCTCTCACAGATGATATGAGAGTATATCTAAATGAGGCGGGTCAGATTCGCTACCCGAACAATTATTCGGACGGCGATATTCTTAACCCGTACTTTGATCTTTATAAGAATACAAACTATGACGAAAATGAGCGTTTCATCTCAAATGTAGCTCTCAATTTCACCCCTGTAAAAGACCTTCTTTTCCGTGCGCAGATTGGTATGGACGTGAGTAACACTCAAATTAAGATTGTTCGTCATCCCGACTGGTCATACAACAGAGGTGGTACAGGTTCTTATGATGAGGCTAGAGTTTCTCAATATAATCCATCAATAAACCTAATCGCATCCTATAAGAAAGATTTCGGAAAATTCTCTGCAAATGCTCAGGTTGGTTACCACCAGCAGGAGAATGCAAACAAGACTCTCTCTGTTAAAGGTGAGAAGTTTCTTGTAAGAGACTTCCAGTCGATTGCAAACTGCGATATTACAACACTGATATCAAAAACAAATGACTATAAGAGAAGGCTTCAGGCCATCTCCGGTGCTTTTGAAATGTCATACAACAATATGGCATTCCTTACTTTCAGAGCAAGAAATGACTGGTCATCCACACTTCCAATTGAGAATAATCAATATTTCTATCCGGGAGTTGAGGCCAGCTTTATTGTTTCTGACCTCTCATTCTTTAAGACTCGTTCGGAGACCTTCAGTTACCTTAAGCTTAGAACATCAATTGCTCAGGTTGGTAAGGATGCACCTCCATTGTCTATCTATCCTGCCCTTGAGACAACATCTACAACAGCAGGAGGATATCGTTACGGTTTTACCGGACCTAACCTTAGTCTCAGACCGGAGATGAACACGGCCTGGGAGGTTGGTATTGAGGGACGTCTCTTCCGCAACCGTTTGGATTTTGATATTGCTTACTATAACACACTATCAGAAGATCAGATTATTACAAGTTTCCGTATGAGTTATGCAACAGGTTTTGTTTTGAACAACATGAACGTTGGTTCATTCAAAACAAGTGGTGTTGAGATGAGAATCGGTGGTGATATTATCAAAAACCGTGACCTTATCTGGAATGTCTCTGTAAACTGGAGCAAGAACTGGAGTAATGTAGAGAGTCTACCGGAGAATGTTACCGAGTACTACAACCCATATACCTGGGTTTCCGGGAATATAAGGAATGGTATTAAAGTTGGAAGCCCTATTACATCTGTAACAGGAAGAACATTCAGAAGAAACGCAAATGGCGATGTGGTTATTGATCCTTCATCCGGTCTTCCTTTGACAGGTACTACCTGGGAGGTTATCGGTGATCGTGAACCGGATCTTAAGTTTGGTTTTATGACCTCTGTAAAGTACAAGAGCCTATCTCTATCTGCTCTTCTTGACGGAAGAATGGGTGCTACTATTGTTAACGGTACAAAACGTATGATGATGGAGAACGGTTACAGCCAGGAGTCTGTAGAGATGAGAAAAGCGGGACCTGTAGTATTTGATGGTGTTTTGAACGATGCATATGTAGAAACAGACAACCCTACCAAAAACAATATTGCAGTTAGACTTGGAGATTTACAGTATGGTTATTCAGGTGGTGATGAAAACTGGCTTGAAACCGATGTTAACTATTTGAGAATGGCAGAATTAAGATTAACTTATGCTGTTAACAGAAAGTGGCTGGAGAAGGTCTCTAAAGGTGTTATATCTGCTGCATCAATATTTGCAACAGGAACAGACCTCTTTGTGTGGACAACCTCCTCCGGAATAGACGTTGTAGGAAACTCTAACTCTGCAGCATTGGGTGGAACAGGTGGTGTTGGCTTTGATATGATGGCGTTTGCCGCTCCACGTGGAATATCATTTGGTGAAAACATAACCTTTTAATTGATTTAGAAATGAGAAAAATATTAATATCATTAACACTATTTCTGGTCATAGGTACCTCATGTACCAAATGGCTTGATGTTAATAAGAATGTCGATGCACCCGACTGGGTTCCGCCAATTTTAAGGCTTGCACCAACAATGGCTGCCTATGAGGGAATTGGTTTTGACCTTAGGGCTATTGCACCGATGGTTCAGTATTTTGGGGGTGCAGGTTATTCCGGTGTTTTCGGATTGCACAGCTACTACTTAGGCAGTGATGCAGGCGGAGAGGCCTGGAGATTTGTTTACTGGCTTCAGGGGATGAATATCGAGCATATCATCAATGATGGTCGTGCCAGGGAGGAGTTTACTCTTGCCGGAATAGGACTGGCTATTAAAGCCTACTCATGGCACCTTCTTGCATCTCTACATGGTGACCAGCCTGTAAAGGATGCTTTTGTCCCCGGTCTTCTTGCTCACAACTACGACGATCAGGAGTACGCATTTGCTCAGGTTAGATCATGGGCAAGGCAGGCAATTGTAGAGTTGGACAAACAGGACAAAAATGTTTACTCTACACTCTCTACCAACGATATTATCTACGGAGGAAACATATCAAGATGGAAGAAGTTTGCTTATGCTGTACTTGCGAGAAACTATATTGCAATGTCTATGAAGGATGCCAAGTATCTGGATTCAGCTATTGCATGTGTAGATCTTTCATTTACAAATTCGGCAGATGATGCTACACTACGTTTTGATGCCACCGGAGTTTCAAACAACTCAAACTTCTTTGGTCGTCTCAGGGGTAATATATCTAACACCTATACTCAGTCTGACTATATGGTTCAGATAATGACAGGTAATGTGCCCAACTATAACGCAGAGGGAGCAATAGAAGGTTTGATGGATAATCAGATAATTACCGATACCGCAACTCTTGACCCACGTACTATTCTTATGTTTGGCTCCCGTGATACAATGCCTGCAAATCAGGCCGATATCAAGAAGGGAACATTCAACTTTGTAGGAGTGAGACAGGGATATAGTATCCATACAAACTTCTTTGGTTTGACATCAGCACCAACAGAGGCATCTTCGGGAACAGGAAGATGGCTATTCCGTGACGATGCAAGATGGCCGTTGACTACATACTCCGAGCTGCAGTTTATCAAAGCAGAGGCACTTTTCCGTAAAGGACAAAAGGCACCTGCATTTGAAGCTTTCAAACTTGGTGTAAGTGGTCATATGGATTGGGCTAAATCACTTATAGCTCCTGCTACTGTTGTTAAGAATGCTGCAAACAAGCAGACATCTGTTATTGGTGATAAGATTACTGTTGCAAGATTCAACCAGCTAGCTGCCGAGTATATGAACAGTAAGTTTGTAAACGCTCTTCCATTGAATGACTTCTCCCTTTCGCATATTATGATGCAGAAGTATGTAGCCATGTTCCCTTGGAGCCTGGATACATGGAATGATCTTAGAAGATACCATTACGACCTTGTGCTTGGAGCCGGAGGTGTTCCTGTTTCGGGGACATCATACACTCCTGATGTGGTTTACCATAAGCTTAATACAGACCCAGCCAGAGTTTACAAAGGGTTCTATCTTCAACCTTCCGATGTGATTAACAGAAGACAGAAGTTCGCTCAGTGGAACTACGGTTCTCCTTGTTATCGTCTGCGCCCTCGTTATAACTCTGAGTATATGTGGAACCTTGGATCTCTCAAGAAACTGCAGCCAATACCGGGAGATGCCGATAACTACCACACTTCTATCGTATGGTTTGCAATACCTGGTAAATAGTAATGAATTATTAAAACAATTGAAGATGAAAAAAATATTATCAATAATATCTGTACTCTCATTGTTTTTACTTTACTCTTGCGAGAAGAATGTAATTACATACGGAGCAACAGATTTAGATCAGAATGCATACGCACAGGTCAGATTTGTATATGATTTACCTATTGTGACATCTACTGCTCACAATATTACACGCCTTACCTATAACGATCAGACCTATTCAGAGATTGGAACTCCACTGGGCAGTATTCTTCCAAACAGTATTGCTAAATACCATCGTGTACCTGTAGGATCTGTTAAGGTAGATGCTTTCAAAACTGCAACTAAAGATGTGGTTGCCTACTCAAGTACCTTTAATATTACTAAAGGTAAATGGAGTGCTTTTGCATACCAGGAGAACCAACCTCCTCTTTTAGTGCAGGATCCGGAAGAGTATCAGACTGGTCACCCTTGGAATGATACTATAACCTATATCCGCTTTGTAAACCTGTTTCATAAGTCGGACGGAGTGACTCCTTTTGGCAGACTTACTCTCAAAGGGGTAAGAACAGTTGGTGGTGTTATTACCTATATAGATATTGCATCCGCAAACTATATGGAGGCGTCAGACTATATGCCTTACAAGCTGGACAGAAAAGGTATTGCTGTGTGGTCAGGGACTGAGTCGGCGATGGTGTTTGCTCTTTTTGATGCAAGTGGTCAGCAATTGACACACTTTGCAACGACGTCTGCAACAACCAAGACTGCTCATCAGGTTACAGGTTACTCTCTTGCAAAAGGTGTTAACTACATCTTCCATTTGAATGGAAAAGAGGGTACCAATAATGCTACTCAGGCAATTCGTGTAAGTACAATTGCTGTAAACTAATTAAAGATGAAAAGGATCATTGTTACTGTTTTAATTTTGGTGATTTCACTCTCTTTTGCAACTGCCCAGAACAAAAAGGCAGAGAGAGAGGCGGCAGGGCTTGCTCTTTTTGAGAAAGCCAAAGCTGCTATTGAGGCAAAGGATTTTGTGATAGTACCAGATAGCTATGAAAAGAGTGACGGTACTCCTGAGACAAACAACGACGAGGCTAATTTCCTTATGTATGAGGGAGATTTTGTATATCTTCAGGGAATGATTATTTGTAGTAACAGTTTTACAAACAGAACAACTGTCTCCAGCATTAATCAGAAGATAGACAAAAGAGGCAACCTCTCTGTAGAGATGCAGGTTTCAGGAAGTGCAATCACTGCCAGAATTGAGATTCAAATGAGAAAAGGGAGCAACTATGCCGATGTTATAGTTACCCCTACTAAAGGCAACGCCAGGAAATTCTCGGGTGAGATTGTGCCTAAAGCACAAGCTAAATACTACAAGAGACCTAACGAAGTCTGATTGTTTGATTATTCTTTTTAATCGAATTAAGGGGCCGTCTATTTGGACGGCCCTTTTTTACCTTGGCAAGGGTTGTGGACCTTGCATGCAAATGTGGATATGCTTCTTAAATTGTCAGCTAAGGAAAACCTATTTGCTTCTGTGCTACGTTGCGGGCCTGCTCAAATCTCCGCACATCGGGCAACGTCCAACCTCGGATCGCAAATTCTCACAAAAGATCATTCCTATTTACGCAGCCGGCTGTTATACAACCCCCTTAATCACAACGGGCA
>JAUYTB010000281.1 GCA_030695305.1 Bacteroidales bacterium | reverse complement strand
GCTATAATTGAGAAGAACTTATCCTTGGTGTTGTTAAGACTTATAAGTTTCCTTTCACTAATTTTTAGGGCCTCTTCTGCCTCCTTTCTATCGGTAACGTCGGAGATAAACCCCTCAAGTTTTATAAGCTCTCCGCTATCAGAGAAGATTCCAAATCCCCTCTCCCATATCCATCTTATCTCTCCCCGGGAGTTTGTAATTCTGTATTCGTGTTCGAAATGCTCTCTTGCAGCAAGAACTCTATCCCACTTTTTTCTAATCTCAGATCTCTCTTCCGGGACAATAAGCGTACCGAATGTTACCCTGTTATTTAAAAAATCTTCCGGAAAGTAACCGGTTACCCATCTACACCCTTCGCTCACATAATCCATAGTGTAGCCATCATCGTCTTTGCATGAGTAGACAAAGCCGGGCAGATTTGAGATGATTCCGGTGAGTCTCTTTTCACTCTCTCTCAGCTCCCTCTCAATTCTCTCCCGTGTATTAATATCCTCCTTTAGCCGGTTACTCAACTGTAATAGCTCTCTTTCACTGGCAGTAAGCTTGGTGTTAAGTCTTCTAAGCTGTCTGTTCCAGATCAATCCAATAAGAAGTAGTATTAGTAGTACTATAGAGATTCTGATTAAGAGCGAATAGTCTGTGCCGGAGACAACTTTTATTGAGATGTGGCTGCTTATTACCTGATGGATATCGTGTTCGCTTAGAGTTGCTATCGATTTGTTGAGGATATCTCTTAAGAGAGGGTGCTCATGAAGAACACCTATTCTTAACATGTTTTTATAGTTAGCGAGTGTCCCAGCAATCTTTAGATTAAAAAGTCCCTCTTTTTTAATAATATAAGCCGCCATTGAGAGTGAGCGCATAGTCATGTCCGCTTCACGATTGTTGACAGCCTTAATGGCCTCCTCTTCGGTTTCTACAACTATAATCCTCAGATTGGGGTAATCTTTACGAATCCTCTCCTCTACACTTGTTCCCGCCGGCAGAACGATGCTTTTATTAATAAGTAAAGCAGGGTCGCTGATATATTCATGCTCCTCTCTGGTTATAAAGACATTGTAATCGGTAAAATAGGGTTCGGTAAACAGCAACCATTTATCTCTCTCCGGAGTCTGATTAAGAAAAGTTAAAATATGACACTTTCCCCTCTTAGATTTTTCTAGGGTCTCATTCCAGGAAGATGTAGGCATAAGCCGCAGCTCAATATCAGCCCTCTCTGCAATGACTTTTAGCAGATCAGCAGCAATTCCGGCATACTCTCCATTGCTGTTTATATTCTCATATGGCTCCCATTTAGGATCTACTCCTATAATAATTGGCCCAATTTTATTTAAATATTCCCTCTCTTCGGGAGTGAGAACCACTACCGGAGTGTTTTGTGCAGAGATGGCATAGGGGTTTGTGAATAGAAGGAGACAACTGAGCAGAGCAGGTAAAAGCAGCGATGCAGATTTTGTTGAGACCTCTATTTTTATCATACTTAGCAGTATTTGACTAAAAGGCTGCTAAGATAACTTATTAATTGATAATAATCCAAACTAACTGGACTTTATTTTTCGCTGCTAATACTCCGGAAGGCGCTCTTTAAGAACACCTATAATGCTCTCTTTTGTCTCCAGGCTTGCTTTTAGAATGTTTATCTCACCATCCTTTTCTGCCATCTCAATCTTATGAGAGCTCTTTAATATCGTAAGCTTTTCTTGAAACTCCTTCTCAATATCTACGATCTTTTTAAGGTACTCCTCTTTTGAGATATCGCCAAAGATAAGAGACTCCAGAGGGATTTTCAGAATAGTTGCAATCTGCTCCAACCTTGGATTTATCAAATGGATAGAGC
>JAUYTB010000277.1 GCA_030695305.1 Bacteroidales bacterium | reverse complement strand
CACCGTGCCACAATCATTGGCCACAATCGCCAGTTTTCGCTAAGGGGAACTAGGATGGTCTCTCCCGATATTCGTGCCGGGATTGCACTTTTGATTGCAGCAATGAGTGCCCGCGGAACAAGTGTAATAGAGAATATTGAGCAGATAGATCGCGCTTACCAGAATATTGACGGTCGTCTTAACGCCCTAGGGGCTAAAATAGAGCGTATATAACTCACCTTATGTGGTTTGCACTCTGTTAGCTCATGATAAATGAAGTGAAAATTTTGATTAATTAATTATCTATAAAAAACAGAAATGGCAAAAAAGAAGAGTACGAATCCCGAGACTGCTCCTCCTCCAAAGGGGAGTGAGGCGTTTCAATTGATCACAGGCCTTTTCTTTGCAGCTCTATCGGTTTACACCCTTGTTGCGCTTCTCTCCTATGTCTTTACCTGGGCAGAAGATCAGTCACTTCTCTCTCGCCCGGATGTTTGGAGCACAATTGTTCCCGTAGAGAATGGTGCAGGCAAGCTTGGTTTTTTTTGGTCTAATCTTCTATTGTCCAAACTATTTGGGCTTGGAGCATTTATTATACCTTTCTTTTTTGGTGCAGTGGCTATTTATGCCCTGAAAATCAAAAAAATACGTCTACTTAGAATCTTTTTTATCACTCTTTACGGCGCAATAATTCTATCGCTTCTCTTCTCGTTTATCTTTGGCTTCACCAGATTTGATGATTGGTTTGGCAACGGAGTAGGGGGCTCATACGGTTATGCCGTAAATAGATGGCTTATTGGGATGCTCGGCCCTGTAGGTGCCGGTTCGCTAATCTTTGTCCTCTTCACTACCTGGCTTGTTCTTTTGAGCTACAGTGTGGTTTTGTGGATAAACAGAGTAATCAGTTCAATTTTTCACCGTAAGCCCAAGGCTGCCAAAGAGAGTAGTTTTGCAGATGGTGCAGATAGTGTTGGTGCAGATGGAGTTGGCGGAGTCGGCGGAGTTGCTGCAGATGGTGTTGGTGCAGATAGCGTTGGTACAGATGGTGTTGGCGGAATCGGCGGTCCAGGTGGTATTGGCGGAGTCGGCGGAGTTGGCGCGGATGGTGTCGGTGCAAATGGAGCTGGCGGAATCGGCGGAATCGGCGGAGTCGGCGGCGTTGGTGCAGGTGGTTTCGGAGTTGCATCTAGTTCCGGCGGTGTCGGTGCAGTTGAACCGGATACCACTATTCCGGATATTGACGACCTCAGGGGACTTCGTGCTGCCGGCTCGGTGAGTGGAGTCTATTCCAGGGAGGTTCCGTTTGAGGTTGAGAAGCAGCATATTCCGGGTAACAATTCAGAGGGAGTATCTGCCAACGACGAGGAGATGGAGCTTCTGGACGATTCGGCCGGCTATAAGTCTGACTCTTTAAACGGAAAAGATAGTGGAGATGCAGACGAGGAGTTCCTCCGGGGTATCCCTAAGGAGACTTTGGATGTTCTCTTTGACCCTAGACTGGATCTGCCCAATTACAAACCACCGGGACTCAATCTGCTTGACGACTATAAGGATAAAATATTCAAGGTTCCTCAGGATGAGCTGGAGAAGAACAACCGTAAGATTGTAAAGACCCTTAGCGACTACAAGATCTCTATTGAGCGGATATTTGCCAGGACGGGTCCTACAGTCACTCTTTATGAGATAGTTCCAAGCGCAGGTGTGCGGATCTCTCAAATTAAGCGTCTGGAGGATGATATTGCACTCTCTCTGGCAGCTCGCGGGGTTAGGATAATTGCTCCAATTCCGGGTACAAATGCTGTGGGGATAGAGGTGGCAAACGATAAGCCGAGCATAGTCCCTATGAAATCTATGCTTGAGGATCCAAAATTCCGAAACTCTAAGTTTGATCTCCCGATTGTTATTGGACGAACCATCTCCAATGAGGCTATGTGTTTTGACCTTGCCAAGATGCCTCACCTTTTGGTGGCCGGTGCAACCGGTCAGGGTAAATCTGTAGGACTTAATGCTATAATCACCTCACTGCTATATACAAAGCACCCATCGGAGATGAAGCTTGTACTGATAGACCCTAAAAAGGTTGAGCTCTCTTTGTACTCCAAGATTGAGAAGCACTTCCTGGCCAAGCTTCCAGATAGTGATGATGCTATTATAACAGATACTCAAAAGGTTGTATATACACTTAAATCTCTTACCATAGAGATGGATTCGCGCTACGACCTGCTTAAGCTTGCTCATGTGCGTACAATTAAGGAGTATAACGAAAAGTTCCTCTCCCGCAGATTGAATCCGCTTAAGGGGCACAGATATATGCACTTTATTGTTGTGGTTATTGATGAGTTTGCCGATCTGCTTATGACTGCAGGGCGTGAGATTGAGGAGCCGATTGTTCGTCTGGCTCAGCTTGCCCGTGCTATTGGTATTCACCTGGTTATAGCAACGCAAAGACCTACCACAAATGTAATTACAGGTCTTATCAAAGCAAACTTCCCTGCCCGTATTGCTTTTCGTGTAATCTCCAACATAGACTCCCGTACAATTCTGGAGTCAACCGGTGCTAATCAGCTGGTTGGGCGTGGTGATATGCTAATCTCTCTTAGTGGCGAGCTAACCAGGGTACAGTGTGCTTTGGTAGATACCAATGAGGTGGAGAGAATTACTGAATTCATCGGCTCGCAGCAAGGTTATGCTTCGGCACACTATTTGCCTGAGTATACAGGTGAGGAGGGGGATATCTCTGCGGCCGGAGAGGTAGATTTGGGCAAGCGGGATAAACTCTTTGACGAAGCTGCAAAGCTGATTGTACAGTATCAACAGGGCTCTACATCATTAATACAGAGACGTATGAATCTAGGTTACAATCGTGCAGGAAGAATAATGGATCAGCTGGAAGCTGCCGGCATTGTAGGTCCATCAGAGGGGAGCAAAGCTCGTCAGGTTCTTATCACCGATTTCAGGTCGCTGGATAAAATCCTCGCCTCACTAGATTAAATGAAAAACACCTTGGCAAGGGTTGTGGCAATTCTAATATTGACCATCACCAATATGACACTTTTCGCGACACCGCAATCTGCATCTTCTGCTTCACCGCAATCTGCATCTCCGGAGTCGCCACAATCTTCTGCAGATCGGCTCACTACGGTAGATCTGCTTAAGAAGATGAGATCTGCCCTAAAGCAGACTCCGGCTGTTGAGTTCTCCTTTGAACTGATTGCCAAAGATGAGAGTGGAGATCTTTCGGGCGATTTTAAAGGTGTGATCTATTCACAGGGGTATGCGTTTAAGATGGTCAATCCAGAGCTTGAGCTCTTTTGTGACGGCGAGACAAAGTGGATTCTCAACTCATCTATGATGGAGTTGACAATAATCCCAAATGATACAACACAAACAGATCTGGTCGAGAACCCTGTTGGGTTTCTTACATCGCTAGAGGGAGGTAAGAGTGGTTATAACTTTGCGGTTCGTCCAAAAGAGGGGACAAACCATACTCTCTCATCCTCAAAAGTTGTCTGGCTTGTAGAGCTTACACCTGTCAATAGGTGGATGGCCTATAAGAGTGTCACTATTGGGATTGATAAGGTTACATCACTGCCACTTTTTATAGAGTATCTAGCCAAGGATGGTAGCAAATATACTGCTCTAATTAAGTCTGTTAAACATCTGTCCGGTTTGCCCTCCGCTACCTTTGTATTTCCGGAAGCAAGAAAGAAGGGGCTGGTAGTTACCGATTTAAGATAAAGAGTAGATCCCCGATTTTTTAAAGACTTCTAGTATAGATGGAAAGGTGTTGCTAAGATACTTACCCAGTTCTCCTCTATCTACCCATATTGCACACTCAATATCCTCCTCTCTTTGTGGTTTTGTGTGGATACTCTCTCCGCTGTACTCCATCATGTACCAGCGGGTGCACTTAAGCATAAACTTATTGTCTCTGTGGTAGGTGTGGTAAGTATCGCAGATATGCTTCTTAATCTCAAGACTGCCGATTCCGCACTCCTCCTCCACTTCGCGAAGGGCAGAGATGCGTATATCTTCGTTTGGCTCCTGAGTCCCTTTTGGGAGATCCCATCTGCCACGACGAAAAATTATCAGATATTGACCTTTTTGGTTAATTACAACTCCTCCGCCGGCATTTATATGAGTAAGTTTTGTGCAGAGTTGTTTGAATGTGTGCTCCTCTTGCGTGCTTGGAATGTATAGTCTGTCTATATGAGGGGTCTTGTCAAACAGATCCGGAAGGTTTGCAATCTCGGGGAAGTTGCCCGGGCTGTAGAGTACTGCATTTGGATCTTTTTGTGATTGTTCCGGGTTTGAGCACACAGAAAGACTGCGTTTTTCGAAGTAGATGCTATACATTTAAAAATAGGATTGTTTTTTACTATCTTTGCACAAAGATACTTATTTTTTTATGGAGTCAACAGAAAAAATTATTGCTAAACAGCTGCTTGATATTAAGGCTGTGATGTTGAATGTGGAGAAGCCTTATACTTGGGCATCTGGTTGGAAGTCCCCAATCTATTGTGATAACAGAAGAATTTTATCCTATCCTAAAGCGAGGGGTGTGGTATATAAGAGTCTTGTAAGGTTGATAGAGAAGCATTACGTGAATGTAGATGTTATTGCCGGTGTTGCTACAGGTGCTATTGCATGGGGAGTACTTATTGCTGAGGCACTTAATAAGCCCTTTGTCTATGTAAGGCCAAAACCGAAAGATCATGGTACGGCTTCGCAGGTTGAGGGAGAGCTGCCAAAAGGTGCAAATGTTGTTGTAGTAGAGGATCTTATATCTACCGGAGGAAGCTCTTTGTCGGCTGTTGAGGCCCTAAACCGCGAAGGGGCAAATGTTCTGGGTATGGTGGCTATCTTCTCATATAATTTCGACAAGTCTCGCCGCGCCTTTGAGTATGCCAATTTAGAGTTAAGAACTCTAACCAATTACGAAACGCTTATTAATCAAGCTGTAGCTTGTAACTATATAGAAGACAAAGATCTTGCTACTCTTCAGGACTGGAGATATCAGCCGGAGGTGTGGGGGAAGTAACAATTTAAAAAAAGAAAACAATGTCTAATTCACATATAGAGGGGCGGGTTGTGAGAATTTCCCGTCCTGCTTCGTCTCTCTACTCTCTCTTTTCTGACCTCACCAATTTTACCCGTAATCTGCCTCAGGATATGAGAGATAAGGCAGATATCAAGAGTACCCCCGATACTCTTGTAGCATCTGTTCAGGGTTTTGAGATTGGAATGAAGGTGTGCGAAAGATCTCCCTTTACATATGTGAAATACGATCACTATGGATCTACCCCGATCCCCTTTGCCATTACAGTCAATCTTAATGATTTGGGCAATGGATCATGTGATTTTCAGTTAATTATGGACACTCAACTCTCCGGTATGTTTAAGATGATGCTTGGGGGAAAGCTTCAGGAGGTTGTAGATAAGATAACAGACGAGATTGAGCGAGCGATGGGTGCAATGAGCTAATAGAGTTGGTAGTGCTAACAAGCTATTGACTAAATAGTTATACATTATTGAGAAACAAGTTTGATTATGAGAAAATTATTATCCCTTTTATTAGTAATGGTCATGAGCACATCATCCTCTTTTATATGCAAAACAGCTTCCAGACACCTGAAGCACTCAATTATACCTGAACCTCAGCTGGTGATTGTAAATGGAGGTAACGCTTTTACCATCAACTCAAATACGGTTCTTTTAGCAACCGGTTGTGAAGAGGTTAACTCTGCATCCTTTTTAAAGGACTATCTCTCTAAATATTACGGTATTGATGT
>JAUYTB010000264.1 GCA_030695305.1 Bacteroidales bacterium | reverse complement strand
TACCGTTCTAGCATTCCAGTTTGGAGATGGTTTCACAAATATGATAACCCCAACCTCGGGAATACTTATAGCGGTTCTTGCTATAGCGCGTGTGCCATACAGCAAGTGGTTCAAACTGATTTTGCCGTTAATTCTTCTTTTGATTGTTATTGGATTTCTGCTTTTACTTCCAACTATCTATTTAGATATTAATGGATTTTAATTATTTCTCTTCACTTTGTAAACTCCGTATTCCGGGGAGTCTTCGGGAAGTGCCAGGCGATGTTGTTGAGTAGCTGAAAATGCAGCTGCCGGGATTGCAGGCAGTGGAGGGAAAGATCCCGTGGAGATAAACTGGAGTACAGATTTAACCCAATCTTCCTGAAGTCCAAAATCGTGGTAGAGATCGTCGGGTCTGTAGTGGTCGGGAGTAATTCCGTCCATATAGTGACCATAACCGTTACTGTTTACACTAAAGAAGCATATAGGCAGAAAAACAAATTGAGGTGAGTCGTAGTTTCCTTCGGGAAAGGGAAGTACATACATCCCGTTTGGTTTCCCGTATGTTGTCCCGCCAACCTGTACAACATTCATCAGTGGCTTCAATCCGTTAATAATAACCTCACTCGCAGATGCACTCCCTTTGGTAGTGAGTATAAAGAGTCTGTTTAGATTTAAAGAGCCTCCGATTCTCTGAATAATTGTCTGAGTCTGAACGTCATTATCCCAAGAACGATATTTGTCGTTGTGCTCTCTTTTGGCAAGAATTTTTTTATCTGCAGATACCGGAGCGAGGTAGTTGGCAAGCAGAGAGGTTGCTTTTCCGTCTCCTCCTCCGTTATAACGAAGGTCAAGAATTAGCTCTTTAACACCCGATGTATTCATGAGAGCCATAGCATTATTGATATCGTCAAGCATCGTGGCTTTGAAAGAGAGGTAGTGAAAGTAACCAACTTTGTGAGGCAGTCCCGGATAATCTTCGGGAGTTATCACCATCGTTTTTAAAAAAGATCTTGTACTAACCTGGCGTGCTGTAGCGGTGAAGCTAATAGTTTTATTTTCCAGATCCCGGAATGTGAATGTGTTGGTTTTTTGGGCATAAACAGAGTTGTATGTTCCGTTTGAGATAAGGGTTGCTACCGGTACTCCGTTAAGATGTGTCAGGGTATAGCCCCTTTTAATATTGTTGTCCGACATTGGAGAGTTTGGATGGACAAATCTTACTTTAAGACTATAATCTTTGTAATAGTCTATTGGTTGTGCTATACTGATACCGTAAGTCTCCACAACGCCAGTCTCAGAACTGAGATACTGAGCTCCTGTCATCATCCATGACCATCTGTCTACAGGTACAAGAAGAGTGTCAAAATAGGCCTGAATTGTCTTGATTGGCTTTGGATCTATGTTTTTGGGGACATCTTTGTACCAGTAATAGATATCGTTCATTAATGCCAACGCGTAACTTTTAACAGAGGCGAGTGGATCGGGTTCTCCGTTACCGATTGGGTCTGGATTCTTCTCTTTTTGACATGCAGTTGCAATAAAGAGTAGCATTGCACTTAATAGTAGAAAAGAGAGAAGATTCTTTTTTATTAGTCTTATCATTTTTTTTGAAATTTGAGTCAAAATTAAACATTTTTTAACATGTTTTGTTATATATTTATGATTGATTAAAAAACAATTAACACAATCGGTTTAATATATTAAATTTAAAACAAATTTGAACATCAATAAAAAATCTCAATATGATAAATCTCACTACAATTGAAAGAAAAAATCTATTTGCAGTTAAAGGGAATCCTGTAACTTTACTGGGTAATCCGGTTAAAATAGGAGATACAGCTCCTGAGATTGTTGCATCAGATCTTGCACTAAAAGATGTTACCCTTTCCGATTTTCATGGAAAGGTTGTAGTATTAAGTGTTTTCCCCTCAATTGATACTCCGGTATGCGCTAACCAGGCACGAGCATTTAACAAAAAAGCAACAGAACTTTCTGACGATGTTGTTATTCTGACAATTTCCAAGGATCTTCCTTTTGCTCTTGGTCGTTTCTGTGCAGCTGAGGGTATTAAAAATATTCATACACTATCCGATTTTAAATTTTCTCGTTTTGGACTTGAGTATGGATTTCTTGTTAAAGAGAATCAGCTATTGGCAAGAGGTGTAGTTGTGATTGATAAATCCGGAATAGTAAGGTATGTTGAGATTACAAAAGATATTGTAGATGAGCCGGATTATGACAAAGCAATTGCCGCAGTTAAGGTGATTTTGGGTTAAGTATCATATAGCAGATTCTTTTTGACATTTTCTTTTGAGGCAAGGGGGGGCATGTATGCCCCCCCTTTTGCAATATTTATATAGACAACTATTTTTTGTGCTTTTAACTGCTTTTCTTTCTCGTTTTTTTTAGAATAAGGTGAGTTGACACACTTATTACTATGATAATTAGCATTATCTGTACATATAACTTATCTGTGGCAAAAAAAGTGGCGTAGAGAATTGTAGCCCATAAAAGTATTAATGTACGTATCTTAAGCTGTAGAGGAATTCCCTCTTTAGATAAATATGATCTGATATAAGGACCAAGTAGTCTGTTTCTGAGCAACCAGCGAAGCCGCTTTTGGGATGAGTTCATGTAAAAGTATGTGGCAAGCAGTAAGAATGGAGTTGTGGGCACCAATGGTAAAAAAATGCCGATTGTACCCAAACCAACAAATATTGAAGCAAGTATTATGTAAAGTTGTCTCTTCATTCTCTTGTGTGCTGTTACCAATTTTCTAACTTTGCAAAGATACTTAAACTATAACTCAAACTTTTAAAAAATGGCTATGGAAAACTTCTCTGCAATCGTTGAGCAGGTAAGTGCAGTTTTATGGGGCTGGCCTATGATTGTCCTTCTTCTTGGAACTCATCTCTACCTTACCGTTATTCTTAAATTCCCACAAAGGAAGATTTTTAAGGCAATAAGACTCTCTGTAACAAAGGACAAATCCGGGAGTGGTGATGTTAGTCAGTTTGGTGCTCTTGCAACCTCTCTGGCAGCAACTATCGGAACCGGCAACATTATCGGTGTGGCAACCGCTGTTGCGCTTGGTGGTCCCGGTGCTGTTTTGTGGTGCTGGATAACAGGGGTATTTGGTATTGCTACAAAATATTCCGAGGGGCTGCTTGCAATTAAGTACCGTGTAAAAACAGCAGATGGCTCTATGCTCGGTGGCCCGATGTACGCCCTGGAAAAGGGATTGAAGATGAGGTGGATGGCTATACTGTTTTGTGTTTTTACTGCTGTTGCTGCATTTGGAATAGGTAATACTGTACAGGCAAACTCAATAGCTATGTTACTTAACGAAACATACTCCATCTCTCCATATATGACTGGTTTGATGGTAAGTATAGCCACTGCAATGGTGATTTTGTTTGGAGTTAAAGGGATAGCAAGGGTTTGTGGAACTCTTGTTCCATTCATGGCCGTTTTCTACGTAATTGGTTGTCTGATAATTTTATGGTTTAATGCTGCTTATCTTAAAGAGACAGTTATCCTTATATTTGATTCGGCATTCTCTGCCAAGGCAGCCGGCGGCGGATTTGTCGGTACCACAATTATGATGGCAGCAAGATTCGGAATAGCACGTGGTCTCTTCTCAAATGAGTCCGGAATGGGTTCGGCCCCAATAGTTGCTGCAGCAGCCAAGACTAGCAATCCGGTCCGTCAGGCCTTAGTCTCCTCTTCCGGTACATTCTGGGATACTGTTGTAGTTTGTGCATTAACCGGTCTTGTTCTTGTCAGCTCTGTGATTGCTCACCCGGAGATAGATCATACACAAGGGGCAGCTCTTACCAATGCAGCATTTTCCAAGATCCCTTATATAGGACCGCTTATCCTCTCTGTGGGTATAGTGACTTTTGCCTTTTCCACAATCTTGGGATGGTCCTACTACGGAGAGAAAGCTGTCGAATATCTTGGCGGTAAAAAATTGATTATCTTTTACAGACTATTTTGGATAGCAGCTGTTTTCGGCGGCTCTGTCCTGAATCTGCACCTTGTTTGGGGAATAGCAGACAGCATGAATGCACTTATGGCAATCCCTAACCTTATAGCACTTCTGCTTCTCTCAAGAGTATTGGTAAAAGAGACAAACAAGTATCTCTGGTCAGGTAATATAGACATGGAAGATCCCGAGTGTGTGGGGTAACCTTGGCAAGGGTTGTGGACCTTGCATGCAAATGTGGAGACATACCTTGGCAAGGGTTGTGGACCTTGCGTCCTTTTGTGGATTCTCACAGCAGGAACGCTTTTCTTACACGTTACGGGCTTATAAACCCCTTAGCACAACGGGCAACGTCCAATCCTCATCCGCTCACAAGTTCGCTCCTTGCGGCTGAGTTTGCCCTACTTGTGCTAAGGGTTTATTATTCAGCCCGTGGGGAGATTGGCGTTACTGCTGTGAGATTTGCTGGGGAAATGAATTACCGGCGGCTGAGTTTGCCCTACTTGTGCTAAGGGTTTATTGTTCAGCCCGTGGGGAGATTGGCGTTCCTGGGAGGCGCTTTGCCATAGTTTGATGTATCTGTTAGTTAATTAGATAGATATAAAAGGCAGTTTTCCAATTTTGGAAAACTGCCTTTTATAAGTGTTTGTTAATTATAGAGTTACCTCAAACTCTGCCAGAGCTAATACTTTTTGCCGTAATCTAACATCTGCTTAAGAAAATCTTTCGGATACTCTACTTTATAGTCTATAACCTTTCCATCTTTCTCTACAGGAGTGATATCCGGATTGATAAAACCACCATAAGGTTTGAGATTCAAAGAGGCATACCTATCTTTAAGCTCTTTGTGAAGCTCTGGATCTATATTTACAGCGTAGGTTGTAATGAGTTTTTTGCCTGCCTCATAGTCTCCTTCCGATTTTATCCTCTGAAGTTCATTAAGAAGAGTGCCAAAAAGATGACGAAGCTTAATAAAATCATTAACAATAAAATAGGATTTTCCATCACGAACCCTCTTCTCAATTACATTATCTGCCTTTCCGTTTTCGTAACACCACTCTGCTATCAGCTTACGACCCTGCATATGGGCCTGAGTCACATTTTTACCTAAGTCTATTCTTACAAACTGGGTAAATAATCCATTGCGGATATAGGTAATGTAGGTAGATTTATAAGCATCTTCGTTTGGAAGTAT
>JAUYTB010000236.1 GCA_030695305.1 Bacteroidales bacterium | reverse complement strand
GATAACTATATTCATGAACTTATGAGGTACGACCTCAATCCTGTTTCCGGAATAATGAATGTAGTACGTGAACATAAGATTACCGACCTTATTCTAGGGCTACATCTTAAAAAGAGCATATCATCTACATTTCTCGGCGACCTGACTGAGGGACTGTTAGGAAGATGTAATACTACAACCATTATTTATAAATCTGCCCAACCACTATCTACAATAAAACGGCATATTATTATAGTTCCCGAGAGAGCAGAGAGAGAGAGAGGGTTTGCAATATGGCTTATGAGAATATGGAATATAGGCCTTAACACCGGAGCTCAATTGCATTTTCATGCATCCCCCCACACATTAAAATTCATAGAGGAGATCCAGAAGAAATACCCTGTTTTATCACAGATGTTTAAATTTTCTGATTGGGATGATTTTCTGATTATTGCAAGGGAGTTAAAGCAAGATGATAACCTGGTGGTAGTTATGAGCAGAAAAGAGAGACCCTCTTATCACAGAAAGATGGAAAAGATACCGGAGTATTTAGATAAGTACTTTAAAAGCAATAACTTTATGCTAATTTATCCGGTTCAGGATGGTGTTGATGAAGAGGACAATTTCGAAACCGGGAGCTTATCAAATGATTATCACTCATTTGAAGACTTTGGAAGGGTATTCTCCGGTCTTTTTAGAAGACGATAATTTTTAAGAACTTACTTAATTATAGCTAAAAATAAATTTTATGAACATTTCAAAAAGAGCCCTTTTACTCTCTCTATTTGCAATTACTCTCTTTACTTTTTCTTGTACTGAGGTAAAAAAAGAGGGAGTGGCATCAGATGAAAAGAGTGTACTATCTTCAAGAGATACAACACAAAAAATCTTCTGGGAAGAACTTAGTAAACTTTACGGAAAAGCATATCAGGGAACAGTTGCCTCTGCACCTGCAAATGATACTGCATTCTTAGGCAAGTCGATTGTTATGCATGTACGTATGTGCGAAGAGAACACTATTAAAATCCCGCTATTTGTAGGAGAAGACAGCTCAAGAACATGGATATTTACATTACACAGCGATGGCATCCAACTTAAGCATGACCATAGACACTCAGATGGGACTCCCGAAGATCATACAATGTATGGAGGCAAAACGTCTAACTTCGGATCTGCAATACGCCAGATTTTCCCTGCAGATCAGGAGACTGCAGATATGCTTCCCGGTGCTATTACCAATGTTTGGTGGATAGATTTTATTCCCGGAGAATCTTTTACATACAATATTAGGAGAGTTAATACAGACAGACTATTTTCATTTAAATTTGACCTTTCAAACGAGATTGAAGCACCCGGAAAACCCTGGGGATGGGATCTTTAGCAAAGAGAAGCCCATGTAAATCTTTGATTTACATGGGCTTTGTGACCCCGACAGGATTCAAACCTGTAACCGTCTGATCCGTAGTCAGATACTCTATTCAGTTGAGCTACGGGGCCTTTATAATCAGGTCAATTAAGTTACTCAGCGATAGCTGCCTTAATTGCTACATATTTTTTCTCTTTAATACGAGCTTTCTTACCGGTAAGTTTTCTCAGGTAGAATATTCTTGCCCTGCGTACTTTACCTCTCTTATTTACCTCAATTGAATCAATGAAGGGTGATGTGATTGGAAAAATCCTTTCAACTCCCACATTTCCTGACATTTTTCTTACGGTAAAAGTCTCTGTTGACCCTATGCCTCTTCTTTGAATAACTACCCCACGGTATTTCTGAAGACGCTCCTTGGTCTCTTCCTTGATTTTGTAAGTAACCGTGATAGTATCACCAGCCTTAAAATCAGGTAGTTGCTTTACCTCTCCGGCAAAAGCCTCTTGTGCAATTTTAATTAAATCCATCTCTTTTAACTTATTAGCGCAACGTTACAGACTCTTCCGCCTTAATAAGAGGTTGCTTTTTTAATTGGGACTGCAAAAATAGAAATTAATTTCTACAAAGCAAAAATAATTATCAAATACCTGCTTTATAAAGAGCTCCTCCAATATTATCGTACTTCGCTCCTGTAACAGATTTTAGGCAATTGGGCATATCCGAGATATAGAGTGCTCCCAAAAATGCAAAAATAAGTGCCTCCTTAAAATTCACTGTCATTGAATCCGGAACAAAATATTCACACTGTGGAGCGTTAGCAGACATTCTCTCTACCAAATACTTATTAAAGGCACCGCCACCGGTTAAAAGAACCTTTCCGCTTTTTATATGACCTCCTATCTGTATAGCAACATGTTCGCAAAAAGTAGTGAGTCTATCCTCAAGAGAGAGTCCTGCAGAGTCAATTAATGGTATGACTACATCTTCAACCCACTCTCTGCCGAGAGATTTAGGTCCGCTCTTTGTGTAGAAATCCAGATTATTTAGTCTCTCTAAAAGTTCACTGTTGCATTTTCCGCTCCTAGCAATCTCTCCGTCTTTATCGTAATCCAGGCCAACCTTTCTTGTATAGTGGTTTAAAACATAGTTTACGGGTGATATATCATATGCAACTCTGGTATCTCCACTGTTATATGAGATATTAGAAAACCCACCCATATTAAGGCAATAATCAAAGGCAGCAAAAAGATTTCTGTCTCCAACCGGAACAAGAGGTGCACCCTGGCCATATAGAGCAACATCGGTAGTCCGAAAATCACAGATTGTATCAACACCGCTCTCGGCAGCAATCCCCGCCCCGGATCCTATCTGAGCAGTAAAACGTATTGCCGGTTGGTGAAAAATTGTATGGCCGTGAGAAGCGATATAATCTGGCTTAAGGTTGTATTTATCAATAAAGCACTTAACTCTCCTGCCCAGATATAGACCGTAGTCTGAGTTAAAATGTGCATATTCAAGAGCTGTCATCTTTTGAGCAGTTGCAAGTTTATTCTTTATCTCCAGGGGATAATCCTCTGCTTCTGCCTGGAGTATATCATAACTCCATTTACCGTCTCTGTAGTCAAACTGAGTAAAACAGAGGTCAAGTCCATCAAGAGATGTTCCGGACATTATTCCGATAATTCTTACCATACAAATGAGCTTTTAAAGTTGTTTATATTACCTCTGTTATCACTAACCGAGATCTCTATTTTATGCTTTGTTCCTCTTTTTATCTTATCGCTCCGCAGCTCTGTCTCTACCCTCCTGTTCTTTGGATCATGTGCAGACAGTATCCATCTATCGTCAATAAAAACCTTTATATCAGATACTCCGGAAAGGTTATCCCTTACTGTAAATCTTAAATAACTCCTACCCGAGAGATTCTCCCCCTCTTTGAAGCCGGGAGTAATTACAGGTGGGATTGTATCCAAAGCGACCATGAAAACCCCAAATGAAGATGCATTAGCCTCTATCCAGCCCGAGCTGTAACTACCTCCGATAGCACTTATACCACCCTTATCATCTAAAGTAACTATCAGAGCTTTATCTTTTAAGCTATCCGGAAAATCTGCCCTCATTGCAACTCTTGCGCTATTGTGGATTGGGGTATTCTTACTATGTACTCTCCAAGCTCTTGTACCCCTTACTGTTAAGGTGTCGGCATCAAACAGAATTGTGCTGTACAGAGA
>JAUYTB010000226.1 GCA_030695305.1 Bacteroidales bacterium | reverse complement strand
CGAACCGATGACCTCTTGCATGCCATGCAAGCGCTCTAGCCAACTGAGCTAATACCCCTTTTTTTGGCATCGCAAAGATGCAAAAATAATTTCAAACTGAGATGTTTTAAACTAAATTATATTCATCTCGTAAAGAACTTTATTAGTTGACCTTACCGAATCGGAGCTTCTTCTGAATAGTTGCATCTCATCTTCCAGGAGGTTAAACTCAATAATCTTCTCCCATCCGTTTTTCCCTATTACTACCGGAACTCCAATACAAATATCACTCTCACCATATTCACCCTCAAGAGATACACAACAAGGATAAACTCTTTTTTCATTAAGGATCACAGACTTAACCAAGACAGCTGCTGCTGCACCCGGAGCATACCATGCAGAAGTTCCAAGAAGTTTGGTTAGTGTTGCTCCTCCCAACATTGTATCTGCAATTACTTTGCCAAGCCGCTCTTGGGAAAGAAGATTTACTACAGGAATGCCTTTATAACTGGCAAAGCGGGCAAGTGGAATCATCGTTGTATCGCCGTGCCCTCCAATTACCATTCCCTCTATGTCGCTGGACGGAACATCCAGAGAATCACTAAGATAATCGGTAAATCTACTACTATCCAGAATCCCTCCCATCCCAATTATTCTGTTTTTAGGAAGACCTGTCTTCTTAAGAGTAAGATAGGTCATTGTATCCATGGGGTTAGAGATGATTATCAAGGTTGCATTTGGGGAGTACTTAAGGGCACTCTCCACAACGTTTGTAACAATCTCTGCATTGGTTCCTATGAGCTCTTCTCTGGTCATTCCGGGTTTTCGGGGAATACCAGAAGTTACAACAATAACATCCGAATTTGCTGTAGCAGAGTAATCATTAGTAACACCGGTAACTTTTGTGAAGAAGCGGTACAGCTTGGCTGTCTGCATCATGTCTTTGGCTTTACCCTCTGCCAGGCCCTCTTTTATATCAAGCAATACAAGCTCGGATGTGAACTGCATGTTTGCAATTGCGTTTGTACAGGTTGCTCCAACATTACCTGCACCAATAACAGTTACCTTAGACATAATTATTAATAAAATTAATTAAACTATTATTTTGTAGTTTTGCAAAAAAATCAACTTATGAATTCGATCGCACAATTCCGCACATATCGTGCCAAGATGAATAGAGTAATATTGGACTCAGACAACCTTTTTTTTAAACGTTTTTTCAATTTAGACACAAGAACATATGAGGATGGTGCACTACCTAAACAAACGAAAGAGATGCTTGGTTTAGTATCATCGCTTGTTTTAAGATGTGACGATTGTGTTAAATACCATATTGAAAAATGTTATGAATTAGAAGTTACAAGAGAGCAGCTTTTTGAAATTCTCTCCGTAGCAAACCTTGTAGGTGGTTCAATTGTTATTCCTCATACAAGAAGAGCCGTTGAGTACTGGGATCTTCTGGAAACTCAGGATTAGTTTTATTCTAGTCAACTTTTTTACATTACGTTATTATTTCATATACTAAATGATAAGATACTTCATCGAAGATACAGACTTTAAGTTTAAGAAAAAAAAGATCTGTACCGAATGGATTCATTCTGTTCTTAAACAGCTTCCTCAAAAATCAGAGGAGATTGCAGAGAGGAATAATCCGGGTTTTCAAAAATTATCGGATAATCCCATTATCTATCTTGCAGGAGATGTAAATATCATATTTTGCAGTGATGAATATCTGTTAGGTATTAACAAGCAGTATTTAAAACACAACTATTATACAGACGTAATTACCTTTGATTATACAGAAAATTTCGTGCTTAGCGGAGATATTTTCGTCAGTATAGATACCGTAAAATCGAATGCTCTAGAATTTAAGACAGATTTTAAAGATGAGCTTTACAGGGTGATAATTCACGGAATTCTGCATCTTTGCGGGTTTAAAGACTCAAATAGTCATCAAAAGAAGATTATGAGAGAGTTAGAAGATTTTGCCTTACAGTGCAAATTGGCATTTGCCATATAGCATAGTTGTTAAAAGAGTTAAATGAAAGAGAGATACGATATAATTGTTATAGGAGCAGGGCATGCAGGTTGTGAGGCAGCATATTCTGCAGCAAAAATGGGATCATCTGTGTTAATGATCACGATGGATATGGGTAAAATTGCTCAGATGTCTTGTAATCCCGCAATAGGGGGAATAGCAAAAGGTCAAATTGTTAGAGAGATAGATGCATTAGGAGGATATACCGGTATAATAACTGACGCATCTACTATTCAATTCCGGATGCTTAACCGTTCTAAAGGACCTGCAATGTGGAGCCCTCGCGCTCAATGTGACAGACAGCACTTCTCTATGAACTGGAGATATATTTTAGAGAATACCAAAAATGTACATCTTTGGCAAGATACTGTAACACAATTTATCTTCGATAGCAACAGAGTTATTGGGGTGGTAACATTAATGGGTGCCACTTTTTTTTCCAGTGCTACAGTTCTTACAGCCGGCACCTTTCTAAACGGGAAATTGTTTATTGGAGAGAAGAGCACAGCAGGAGGAAGAATAGGGGAGCTTCCCTCTCTCAATCTCTCGGAGCAACTCTTTTCAAAAGGGTTTATTGTAGATAAGATGAAAACAGGAACACCTCCCAGAGTTGATGTGAGGTCTGTAGATTTGATGAAGCTTCAGCGCCAAGAGGGAGATTCGATACCAGAAAAATTCTCTTTTCTTAATTTTCCATCACCAATACAAGCAGGAACAAAACAGATGTGTTGCTATATGGTGCACACTAATGAGGATGTTCATAATGAATTGAGGCACGGATTTCAGTTCTCCCCACTCTTTTCTGGCAAAATCTCCGGAAGAGGACCCCGTTATTGTCCAAGCATTGAGGATAAGTTAAAGACCTTTTCCGATAAGAGTAGTCATCAGCTCTTTTTAGAGCCAGAGGGTTGGAATACAAATGAGTACTATCTTCAAGGCTTCTCCTCATCATTACCCTTAGATGTTCAGTTAAAGGCCTTAAAGCTCATTCCAGGCTTTGAAAATCTCGACATATATCGCCCAGCTTACGCTGTAGAGTACGATTACTTTCCACCAACACAACTACACCACTCACTGGAGACCAAAAATGTAGAAAATCTATATTTTGCAGGTCAAATAAATGGGACTACAGGATATGAGGAGGCAGCAGCACAAGGATTAATGGCGGGAATAAATGCTCATAGAAAAATAAACGACCTTGAAGAAGTAGTTTTAAAAAGAGATCAGGCATATATTGGTGTTTTAATAGATGACTTAGTTACCAAAGGTGTTGATGAACCATACAGGATGTTTACATCCAGAGCCGAGTACAGAATTTTATTAAGACAAGATAATGCCGATTTAAGATTAACAGAAATCGGATTTAACATTGGATTAGCAACTGAAGAGA
>JAUYTB010000201.1 GCA_030695305.1 Bacteroidales bacterium | reverse complement strand
AATGTGAAACAGGATTAGACTTGAAATATAAAAGGTTACAGTAGTTACGCAAATTTACTTTTTTTTATGATATTTGTAAAAAAAACATGGTTTACACAACTCTGACAGATAGAATTGGGAACAATCTTTTCCAGATTGCTGCAGGCGCATCTCTTGCACATCGCAACAATACAGAGTATATCGCTTGCATATCAGATATTAATGTCCCGGAAGGGATCTCCTTAGAGAGCTATATTGAGCAGTTTCGCTCCAATATTCTAAGAAAAATTGTTTTTATGAGAGGGCTTCCGGAGGAGTCCGTTGAGTATATACAACCCGATTTTGGATTTGTACCTATTCTCTATTTTGACAAGATTAGATTGACGGGGTACTATCAGAGTGAAAAGTTCTTTGACCCGGAATATGTAAGAGATCTCTTCTCTGTAGATGAGGAGAGCGCCAAATATATTGAGCAGAAGTATGGATCACTTTTTAAGGATGAGATTATATCAATCAATGTCAGAAGAGGCGACTATCTTCTTAGACCTCTCAGACAACCTATCTGCGAAATGCCATATTTTTTGAGAGCAATTAAATTCTTTGGCAAAAAAAAGAGATATCTTGTAATCAGTGACGATATCGAGTGGTGTAAGAAAAAATTTGTGGGAGACAATTTTTATTTCATTGAAAATGAGCCCCCTATTATGGATCTATATCTACAATCATACTGCACTCACAATATTATTAGCAACTCCACCTTCAGTTGGTGGGGAGCTTGGTTAAACCCAAACCCGTCCAAGATTGTAGTGGCTCCTGTTAAGTGGTTCGGAATCCAGATGAAGAGCTATAACACCCGGGATCTTATACCGGAAAAGTGGATAAGGATAGATAATCCCCGCACCTTATCACTTAAGGTTAAGATTTTTATTAAGTGGAGCTCCGATATGAAGAACAGAATTTACTGGAGAATACGTAATACCTTTTTGGGCAAATAGCAGTTCCGGAATTTCACTTTCTCTACTAACCAACTATGACCTTCTTAATACTTTATTGATAAAATCTCTTATACCAACCAACTTGTCAATCTGGGTTATAGAATAGACTATAGAGATCAAAGTCACAAATCCGGAAGCTATAAGTGAGTAGGTAACGCTAAGAGCAGATATGCTAAGAAATGCAAGAATCATTAAACCAAAACTTATAATTAGAATTTTTTTGAGAGCAGGGGCTATTGAGAATTTGTAAAATTTACCGGCTACAATGTTGATTATTATAAAATAGAGAAAATGCATTATAAGATATGCCCAGGCAAGACCAATAAGTCCATTAATCTTATACCCGACAACACTGAATATCAAGATACTTGAGTTCATATAAATACCCTCTAAGAAAAAGAAAACCTTTTTATCCCCCTTAGCAAAAGAGATTGCACCAATTGAGTATGAAGCAGCTTTGAACATCATCCCAATGGTTAGAATACGTAAAAACCCGGTAACAGGCAAAAAATCAGAAGAGTATAGCAGTCGTATAATGAGAGGAGCAGCTACCGATAATAGAATCAATACAGGAGTAGCAATTAACATTGTAATCTCTCCCTGCTGATTTACCATCTCCTTAACCTTTATATTATCATCACTTATTGCAGATAGTCTGGGGTAGTAGTCAATTGCCATGGCAGAGAATACCAGCCCTATAGATTGAGAGGTAATTGACATCCCTGCCTGATAAAGGCCAAGGTCAGCAACAGAAGCCGAGTTGCTTATATAGGTGTTTATCAGATAGTGTACCAAAGAGCCAATGGATGTTGCAAGCATCATTGCTACACCCAGCTTGACCATCTCCTTTCCCCCGGACCAACTCTCGCTCCATGAAACCTTTACCCTCTCTCTCTTTATAGTAGATGCATAGTATATGCTAAAAAGAAAAGTTATTAAGGCAGATATTATCAATGCAGGTACGATTCCCTTTGTTCCGTAAAAAAAGTAAAGAGGAACAGATACTACAAGGGCCGAGAGCGATCCCGTAAGTGAATGGAGGGCGTATCCTTTGAGATTTCTTGTACCTTGAAGAAGTGATGCGTTCCCGGAAGAGAGTGCACCAAAAAGAAGCATAAAAGAGAGCGCGATAAAGGAGAAGGTATAGTCGTAATTCTTAAAAGTATACACACTAAGTAAAGGCGACAATAAAACGACTGCGATAACCCCAATTATTGCAGATCCTGCCAACCACCTTTTAAAGGTTACTATAACGGCAGATAATCTCTCCCTATCGCCCGACTCATTTGCTTTAGCGATATCACGTACAGCAGTAAAGTTAAGCCCTAAGCCTGTAATATTACTTATCATCGTAACAGATGATACAAAAAGCGAATTCAATCCAACTCCTGCCGGTCCTAAAAGGAGTGCTATTATCTTACCTCTAACGAGGTTTAGAAAAATCTGAATAACCTGCATCCCCCCAAAAAGAGAGGTAGCTTTGAATATACTTTTATATGATGAGATCCCACCCAATTTTTATCAACCCTTCTCTGTATGTATGAATCTCTTGGTTGCCCCTCTCATCCGGAAAAAATTCAAAAACATTAGAATAAAGAGAATCGGTAACCTTTTTATAGTCCGGCTATTCTCCTTGGTAACAAGGTAATCGGGAACTGCCATTGCGAATGTGAAGACCAGAAGAATAAGCAGAAGCCACCACTTTATTGATAATGTCCAATCATAAAGAGATGTTGCTATAGATGATAGTGTTATAAATCCTATTAGTATTATTCTAGGGAAGAGCGCCCA
>JAUYTB010000193.1 GCA_030695305.1 Bacteroidales bacterium | reverse complement strand
GCGCTTCTTGTATTAAGCTCTTGTGAAAAGGAGTATCTTGATACAGTTCCTACTGACTCAGTTTCGGGAAAATTGATCTTCAGCAATACCGAAAGTGCAATGGTTGCTCTAAATGGTATTTACAGGGGTCTATATTTGCCTAACAGTACTTGGTTTGGTACAGTCGGTAATGTTCAACAAAACTTTGGTATTGTGTCTCATAACATGGTTGCCGACCTAATGGGCGAAGACTATGTACAGGCAGAGCAGGGTAACGGATGGTTCTATTTTGACTACAGATACGATGTAAGATCAAGATATGCCAGTAATGCATGGAGATGTTACGGTCTATGGAACTTCTACTATAAAATCATTACCAATGCTAACTACGTTCTTGCATCAAAAGATGTAATACAAGGAGATCCTAATAAGATTAAGAGTATCGTTGGTCAGGCTCTTGCGTTGCGTGCCTACTCATACTACTATCTAACACTCTTCTTCCAGCACACCTATAAAGGTAATGAGAACACTCCAGGTGTACCTATTTATACTGAGCCTACACTAGTAGGAGCACCAAGAGGAACCATGAAAAATGTTTATGACCGCATTACGGCCGACCTTGAAGAGGCCGCAATTCTGTTAAAAGCAGCAAAAGATGCAGGTGTTGCAAGAGCTCATAAATCACAGATAGACTACAATGTTGCTAAAGCAATTCAGGCAAAGGTTTTCCTTACTATGGAGAACTGGTCAGGAGCAGCTACAGCTGCAGCTGAGGCGCGTCAGGGTTATGCTCTTCTTTCGGGTGATGCTCTCTACTCAGGTTTTAACGATATTAAGTTATCATCTGTTCTTTGGGGTGGTGAAGTAATTGCAACCGAGGCTGTTTCAGGCGGTTGGGGTACATTCTTCTGCCATGTGGATCCGGGTAGTACACCTGCGGTTCAGGCGGCTAACGGTTATGGCGTTACCTCCAGAAAATGTCTTGACTCTTGGTTATACAAGCAGATTCCTTCATCTGACAAAAGACTTCAGTGGTGGAATGTAGAGATTGCAAACCCATCGAGCTCAGGTCCAAACAAGAGCCATGCTCAGTTCAAGTATAAATATAAAAACATCAGTGACTACACAGGTGACTATATTTATTTGAGAGCAGAGGAGATGTTGCTTATTGAGGCCGAAGCAAAAGCTCGTCAGAGTCAGTTTGGTGCAGCAAGAACTCTTCTTCTTGAGCTTGGTGCTTTACGTGATCCAAACATGGCTACAAGACTTGCTAACCGTACAGATGCTGCAACCTACAACTCAAATACACGCGGAGAATTTATTACAATTATGGATGAGATTCTATTCCAGCGTCGTATAGAGCTTTGGGGTGAGGCAGGTCGTCTGTTTGATATCAAGAGACTTGGTCTTGGTTTTACCAGAAGCTACACCGGGACTAACCACTCACAGCTACTTCTTACAATCTCTACTGCTCCTAAATCTAAAGAGTTTGTCCTTCCAATTCCTCAGCAGGAGTTTGACGGTAACGAGAATATGGATATTGAGACAGATCAAAATGAACTGTAAAGTTATTTAATACCTAAGAGTAAATGAAAAATTTAAGATATATAACATCAATAGCATTATTGTTTATACTTGTTGTCTCGTGTAACAAAGATGCTGTAATGCCGACCATCAATAAAAGTGATATCGGTCCCGTAGATGCCGCTTTTCGCTCTACAATACTGGTTTATGGTCTCTCACAGACCGATAACGGTAAGATAAATGTATTGATTAACAGGGGAAATACAGCTGCTGCTGTCTCTGTTCCAATCACTATCTCCGGAACAGGAGCGACACTCTTTACACTTCAAAGCAGCACAGTTAATTTTGCTGCAGGAGAAGGATCTGCTTATATTCAGGTTAACTACAATATCTCTGCGGTTGCCCCTGCCACAAAATACACTTTCAAGCTTACTATTGCTGATGATACTATGGTGTCAAAGTCTTTAGTAAAGGAGATTACTGTAGAGGCAATGCTTCCACTAATATTTACTGCTTTTGGATCGGGAAGTTATAACTCAGAATTTTATGGAGATATTTGGCCTCAACCGGTTTTAAGGGCTAATATATCTTCTACACTAAATTTCTATAGATTAACTAACTGCTATGAGCCGGGTTACCATATAGAGTTCAAGGTAGATAATGGTGTGCTTACTTGTGCTCAACAGAACACAGGATGGCTTTATAGTGCTGCCTACGGATTTGTTTTTGTGAGTCCACAGACAACTGAGATTAGCGGAAAACAGCATATTTGGTATAGCCGATTTGTGCTTCCTACTGCAGGTCTGGCATTTGGCGGAACTTTCAAAGAGATGTTTATCATGCCATAAACTCTTATAAGAGTAATTTTGAGAGAGTCCGTTTTTACGGACTCTCTTTTTTTAGACCTTGGCAAGGGTTGTGGACCTTGCATGCAAATGTGGATTCTCACAGCAGGAACGCTACTTTTACACGTTACGGGCTTATAAACCCTTTGCACAACGGGCAGGAGGCATACCTTGGCAAGGGTTGTGGACCTTGCGTCCTTTTGTGGATTCTCACAGCAGGAACGCTACTTTTACACGTTACGGGCTTATAAACCCTTTGCACAACGGGCAACGTCCATCCTCATCCGCTCACAAGTTCGCTTCTTGCGGCTGAGTTTGCCCTACTTGTGCTAAGGGTTTATTGTTCAGC
>JAUYTB010000191.1 GCA_030695305.1 Bacteroidales bacterium | reverse complement strand
CACCTGCTATATAAACCGAATCTTCTTCTTCAAGTTGCAATTCTGTATTTATATCAAATTTAAACGCAGAGTCCGAAACAGGTTCTATAATATCACCGAATTTATTAACTCTCCACACTCCACTCTCAACTGTCAACATCTCCTCTCTATTTTTAATATCTGCCTCAGGAAGGTTAATCAGTTCCACTACAAACGCAGTTCTCTCTATTAATTCCCTTATCGATATTGAGAGTGCAGCCCCGGTAGCAAGAATCATTGCATCGGAGAGTGCAGGAGTGGCAAGGCTCAATCTTGATAAAGCTCCGTCAATTATACAAAGATCTGCTTTAAATCTGTTTTTAAGTAGTTCTGTCCACTTAATAAGCGATGACGTTGTAGGAGGTCCGGAAAGCAATACCTTCCCTCCTTTGAGTGCTCTTGCGGTCACCAGTCGGCCCATTGAGGTGCTCTCACTTGAGATGTCCAGAATTTCAGAAAGAACTCTTCTCTCTCTGTAATGCTTCTCGGTTGTCGTGAAGAGCATTCCTTCCCTCAGAAAAATCTCCGGCTTATGGGTGAGCGTAATTTGATCTATACGCTCACCATCTATGCCAATGGAGCTCACCCCTACTTTTACACGTTCAAGCGGAACTCTCTTAAGCACGTAATTAAGACACTCTGTTTTACCCGTATTCTTCTCGAGTCCTACAATGGAGAGTGTTCCATAATTCAGGAGCTCTTCAATGAACGGCATACCGAATTTACTTACTATGTGATCTGAGTTTCCTCATCAGAACTTCCGGTTCAATCGCCAATCTTTGCCCTTGTAAAAGGGAAGCAACTCCCTCTACCTTTATATTCTCTTTGCAATCATCACAATTACAACTGTTTTCATATACCGAAGGCTCTGTGTATGTTGTTATTACCCCTTCGAAATTTCTTAAGACAACTCTTCCGGGAGATTGCGAAATAATATATGTAGGCATAACAGGCGTCTTACCTCCTCCTCCGGGTGCATCTACAACAAAAGTAGGAACCGCATATCCCGATGTATGGCCTCTAAGTCCTTCAATAATCTCTATGCCCTTTGAAACCGGAGTCCTGAAGTGTTCAAGCCCCATTGAAAGATCGCATTGGTATATATAGTAAGGTCTAACTCTCATCATAACAAGCTTATGAACGAGACGCTTCATT
>JAUYTB010000177.1 GCA_030695305.1 Bacteroidales bacterium | reverse complement strand
ATATTTCTGATTTAAAGGCACATCAGGGTGCTGGATTAGGTCTGTCAATATCCAAAGCTTTTGTGGAATTAATGGGTGGACGAATATGGGTAAAAAGCGAAGAAGGCAAGGGATCTACATTTTATTTTACCACACCTTACAAACCCCACACGGAGAGAAAAACAGAAATCACACCTCTTGTTAGAGACACCGAGAGTTTAGACATCCAAATAAGAGAGCTTAAAGTGTTAATAGTAGAAGATGATGAGATTAGTGTCCAGTTTATGAAAGCTATGCTCAATAAAATATGCGGTACCGTTTTTCACGCAGAGAGCGGATTTAAAGCCATCGATGTTTGTAAAGAGAATTCCGATCTTGATTTGATTCTGATGGACATAAGAATGCCTGATATGAATGGCTATGAGGCTACACGTCAAATTCGTGAATTTAATAAAGATATAATCATAATTGCTCAGACAGCTTTTGCACAAACCTATGACAGAATAAGAGCAATAGAGGCAGGTTGCAACGATTATATAACAAAGCCAATATTAAAAGAGGCCTTTCTGCCACTAATTCAAAAATATTTTTAATCTGGTAAATCTACTGTTTTCCGCAGTGCCTAAACTATAAACTGAGAGATTTTCCTTATTATACGGGCTTAACAAGACATACTCCAAGCTACTCCGGGATCCCTCTCTCCTTTCAAACGAAGAGTTGTAACTTAACGAATCAAAAAAAATTTGTTAAATAAAAAAATTGCATTAATTTTGATTTCATAATAATATCATTTTAATATCACTTTTATGAAAAAGGAAATTATCATTAATGCGACTAACGGCTACATAATGTTAGCCATTCTTCTGTTGTCTGTAGCATCAGGAGTATTTTTTGTGGCTCAAGCTTATGCAATCTTAGGGATTGTATCATTTATTATTGCGCTGTTTCTGATTCCAGGTTTCTTTATTATCAATCCAAATAATTCAAAAGTTCTTCTCCTTTTTGGTGCATACTCCGGAACAGTTAAGGTTAACGGTTTTTATTGGGTTCTCCCCTTCTATTCAAAAAACTCTATTTCAATGAAAGCGCGCAACTTTGAGAGTGAAAGAATCAAGGTAAACGACAAACTGGGCAATCCAATTATGATAAGTTCTATTTTAGTTTGGAAAGTTGACGATACATACAAAGCGCTTTACGAAGTAGATAATTTTGAGGAGTTTGTAAAAGTTCAGACAGACTCTGCAGTACGTAAACTTGCAGGTTCATTCCCTTATGACCAATTCGAAGACGAGCAGGCATCAATAACCTTAAGCTCAAATTTTGAAGATGTGAATAAGAGTCTGGAAGAGGAGGTTTCAGAGAGGTTAAAACTTGCAGGAATCACAGTTATAGAGGCAAGAATAGGATACCTGGCCTATGCTCCGGAGATTGCACAGGCGATGCTTAAGAGACAACAGGCAACAGCAATAATAGCTGCAAGAAGTAAAATGGTAGAGGGTGCTGTGGGGATGGTAGAGGGTGCTCTGAAACTCTTGTCAAATAAAAAAATTGTAGAACTTGACGAAGAGAAAAAAGCTGCAATGGTAAGCAATTTGCTAGTTGTTCTTTGCGGAGATAAAGAGACATCACCCGTAATAAACGCAGGAACATTAAATCAATAAAATATGGGAGAAAAAAAATCATTTGTTCTACGCATAGATCCGGAAACTATGAAAGCAATTGAAAAATGGGCTGCTGATGAGTTCAGAAGCATCAATGGTCAGTTGGAATGGATGATTAATAAAAGCTTGAAAGATGCCGGACGATTAAAACAAAAAAATAAATAGTATAATATGAAAACTCTCACTCTCTCAATAAAACGAATCTACTTTGACGAAATCCTTTCTGGTAAGAAAATAGTAGAGTCACGGGAAATCAAACCGACAAATGACTTTAAACACGTCGAATATCAAGACATGACAACAGAGACCAAATACAAAAGCTGGAAAGATATTCCTTTGGAGGGGGGAGATATTGAGATAGTTCCAATACAGTATGACGCCATCCGGCTCTTTACCGGAGCCTATAAGGGAAAGAGACCGTCATGTCTCGTGGAGGTCTTAGGTGCAGAGGTTATATTCTTGGTAGATGAAAACAGTGAGCAGATCTATTACGATGCAAACGGGCTGGAGTTTCCTGCAGTAGCTGTAGATTATCAACTTGGTGCAATCTTGGGTGAATGATAAAACAAGCATTCATTTAAAACAGTTTTACATATTACTTAAATAGGTATTTATACCTTTTATCATATTTCTATTTCATATAAATAGCCATTGAGTGAATTTTGGTTAGTAGAAGAGTTGCCTGTTAACACAAGTAATATCTTTTATTAACCTATAATTCACTCACTTAATAACTATTATATGAAAAAAACCATTTTTTTAATTCTTGTACCATTACTATTTTTAAGTAATACTATCTCTGCTCAGACTGCCCGGATAACCGGAACAGTAACTGAAAGCGGATCCGGAGAACCACTCTCATTTGTATCTATCCAGATTAAAGGGACAACACAAGGAACAACAACGCTTGATAACGGTTCATACTCCATTACGGCACCAGTTAACGGAGTGTTGATCTTTAGTTTTATCGGCTATAAAACAGTTGAAATTCCTATCGGCAACAGACTCATTGTAAATACATCAATGGAGCCGGACGCTCTAAGTCTGGATGAAGTTGTAATGATTGCATACGGAACAGCAAAAAAAGAGTCCGTTACTGGTTCGATATCTACGGTAAACACCAAATCCATAGAAAAAAGAGCGGTTTCAAGTGTAGCATCTGTCCTTGAAGGACAAGCAGCCGGAATACAAGTAAATAATACCTATGGTGAACCGGGGTCAGACCCTAATATCAGAATCAGGGGATTTACATCAATAAATGGCTCTAATACTCCTCTTTACGTGATAGATGGGGTTGCATTTGGCGGAAATATATCCGATCTCAATCCTGCAGATATTGCAAATATCTCTATCCTTAAAGATGCTGCTTCAAGTGCTCTTTTCGGGAACAGGGCTTCTAACGGAGTTGTTATGATTACAACAAAGAGAGGAACGAGTGAAAAAACAGCTGTAAGAGTAGCCGTTAATCAAGGTATCTTTACAAGGGGTCTAAAGGAGTACGATCGAGTGGGTCCGGACGATTTTATGGAGATAATGTGGAAGGGTTACCGAAATACCCTTATGACAAGTCAGCCACTTATCTATCCAACTCAGGATTTGGCCAATGCCGAAGCTACAAACTCGCTGGTCTCTACCTATTTAAAATACAATCTCTACAATCTGCCTTCAAACGCTCTCTTTGACTCTAATGGAAAGCTCTTACCAAATGCAAAGGTTCACAAAGGTTATGACGATCTTGACTGGTTTAAACAACTGGAGAGAGTAGGTCACAGGCAGGACTATGTTATAAGCGGAGACGGTGCATCAGAGAAGCACAACTACTTCTTCTCATTCGGATATCTTGACGAGAAAGGTTATATTAAGTCCTCAGATTTCAACAGATTAACGGGAAGGGCAAATATTTCAATATCTCCAAAGAAGTGGTTTAAAACCGGAATTACCCTTGCAGGATCTCATCAGGTCTCCAACTCAACTACCGGAAGTCCTGTTGATAACCCCGGATCTATTGTTAACCCGTTCAATTTTGCCAGAAGTATCGCCCCTATATATCCTGTCTACCTGCATAATATGGAGAACGGGGAGTATATCCTGGACGAGAATGGCAATAAAAGATATGATGGAGGTGACCTCTACTCTCGTCCTCAATATGTAGGGCGTCATGTGATTTGGGAGTACGACCTGAATCTGGACAAAACAACCAGAAATACACTCTCCAGCCAAGTATTTGCCGATTTTAAATTTCTCAATGACTTCACCTTTACACTAAGAGGAGATGTAAGTCTCCAAAATTCCGAAAGACAAAGGTATCAGAATCCGGAGATAGGAGATGGAATGGGAACTGGAAGGGCAAGTAAAGATGTTCGCAGATATAAAAATTATACTCTTCAACAGATGTTGACATGGAATAAGGCTTTTGATAAGCACAATATTGATTTTCTTGCAGCCCATGAAAATTACAGCTATAACTATGTTTACATGTATGGTTTTAAAACCAGTCAGACATTTAAAGGTGACAATAAGGAGTTTGTAAACTTCACAGTGATTAGTGACCTGGATGGATATCAAAGAGATTACAGAACAGAAAGTTATCTCTCAAGAGTAAGATACAATTACGATAACAAATATTTCTTTGATGCCTCTGTTAGAAGAGACGGATCATCCAAATTCTTTGAAAAAAACAGATGGGGTAATTTCTGGTCTGCAGGAGGAAGCTGGGTTATATCAAGAGAGGAGTTTATGGCATCTGTAAGAGATCAGATAAACTCACTTAAGCTGCGTGTCTCATACGGGGAGGTTGGTAACGATGGGGGAACAGATAATGCTGCCATAAACTTCCATGCTTATATGCCTCTTTACCTCATGAATCAATATGCCAACAAAGGTGCAATATACAAATCCCAAAATGAAGCTCTGGATCTTATGTGGGAGGCAGCCAGCTCATTTGGGGTGGCTTTAGAGGGTCGTCTATTCGATAGAGCAAACATAGCTTTGGAGTATTTTGATAAAAGATCAAAAGATCTTCTTTTTGATGTCTATCTGCCCCTCTCTGCAGGCCCAACATCAACTTCTGCAGCAGAAGCAACTATTAAAAAGAACCTTGGGTCAGTATCTAACAGAGGATTTGAGCTAACAATGGATTTAGATCTTATAAATAAGAGAGATTTCAAATGGAATTTAGGAATCATGGCAACCTATATGAAAAATAAGATCATAAGTCTTCCGGAACAGAACAGGGTAAACGGAATTGTCTCCGGCACCAAAAAATATATGGAGGGTCATGACAGATATAAGTTCTGGTTGTATCAGTTTGCAGGTGTAGATCAGATGACCGGAAACTCACTTTATCTGCCGGATACCGATAGATACTATATTGGAGAGGCAGTAGAGGGAAAAACAGCTCTTCCTGCAGAGTGGGTTGTTACAATTAATGACAAGCACTATACTAAAAACGCATCATTCTCTAAAAGAGACTGGAGCGGGAGCGCTATTCCCGATTTATTCGGAAGCTTAACAACATCACTCTCCTATAAGGGTGTCGATCTGTCGGTGCTTTGTACCTACTCACTTGGAGGAAAGGTTCTTGACTATCCATATATGGACTATATGAGAGTCACCTCAAACCCAAGTGCACTTCATAAAGATCTTCTAAAGGCATGGGATGGAGCTCCTCAGGGAATGACAGAGAGCTCTCCAAACAGGGTAGATCCAAAAGGCATTCCTGTAATGAATTATCAATTGAGTACTTATAACGATGCTTTGTCATCAAGATTTCTCCAGGATGCATCATACCTGGTAATCAAGAATATATCACTGGGCTATACACTACCAAAGAGATTGGTTAACAAACTTGACCTTAGCAGCGTATCTCTTAATATGTCTATTGAGAATCTTGCAACATTTACAAAAATCAGAGGACTTGATCCTCAGCAGTCATTCAGTGGTGTAAATGATAACGGATTTGTTACAGCCAGAATATTATCACTGGGATTGAGTGTTAACTTATAAAAAATTGAATTATGAACAGAATATTAAAAGTACTATTAACTATATCTATTGTATTGACCTACTCATGTTCTAAGGATTATCTCAATACAAAACCTACCGGATCAACTACTACAACAACAGTCTTTGAAACGGTAGAGAACATAGCACTCGCCATAAACGGTATAAACAGATTGATGTGTATTCAGTATCTTGGAACTCAGGGGATGAATGGAGAGGGAACGATAAAGATGTGGTACGGGAACTATCCCGGAAATCACTTTTTTGTTAACCTACCGGGATGGGCATCAATTATCAACGGAGAGTTTCGTGAGGTAACCACAAGCATCTATTTATACTACCCATGGTACTACTATTACAGAATAATTGGTAATGCAAACTCGATAATAGTAAATACAGATGCTGCAAGAGGTGCTCAGACAGATAAGGACTTTGTAAAGGCACAGGCATTGACTTTCCGTGCGTATGCATACTTTATGTTGTCTCAAATCTATTGCAATCGATGGAAAGATTCCAATAACGGAGCCGCAGACGGTTTGGTATTAAGATTAGATGAGTCTACAGGCGATATGGCACTATCTACTTTAGGAGAGGTATATACTCAGGTTTACAAAGATCTTGATGAGGCTATTGCCCTGTATACAAGTTCCGGAAAAAGCAGACAATTTAATTACGACCCAGACAAGAGTGTAGCGTATGCAATCTATGCAAGAGCAGCCATCACAAAACAGGACTATGCCAAAGCCGCTACAATGGCCACAAACGCCAGAAACGGTTACTCTCTAATGAGCAACAGTGACTACCGCTCAGGATTTAATGCGCCAAACAGCGAATGGATATGGGGCAGCTTTGGATCAACCGATGAAAATCTTCACTTTTTCTCATTCCATGCATATATCGGTTACAACTCAAATGCAAGCAATGTCAGGTTATACCCAAAATGTATAAGCAAAGAGCTCTTCGACCGGGTTCCATCTTCTGATATCAGAAAGAGTCTATTCCTTAATCCCGAGGGTTACTCCTATACAACCGCTACAGGTGTAGCAGGGGCTGCATTAAGAGCAAAGGCGTTTCAACTATATCCGGATATTTTTAGCACATCTACGGCATATGCATATATGCAGTTCAAATTCAAATCCCTGGACTTTCCGGGTGTAGGGCATGTAAATCACTTCCGCTCTTCCGAGATGATTCTTATAGAGGCAGAGGCAAAATATTTCCAGAATGATTATCCCGGAGCACAGACAGCCTTGAACACGCTTAACAGGGATAGCGGAAGAGACCCCGGATATAGTTGTACAAAAACCGGAACAGCTCTTTTAGAAGAGATAAAAATGTATCGTGCTCTGGAGCTCTGGGGAGAGGGATTCGACTGGTTTGACCTTAAAAGATGGGGGGATAATCTAAAAAGGAAAAGCCCTGCCGATGGAGGGAGCTTTATTAGCGTCCTTGCAGTTGAGAGAGACCCATCATATGGAAACAACTGGACATGGAGAATCCCATTAAGAGAGACAGACTACAATAACTTACTAAACTAATAAAAAAATCAGTCCACATAAGATTTAAATAGATGTGGACTGATTATATTTTCTATTACCGGGGCTGCTGTAAGCCCTTAATGTGAGGCAATTGCACTCACAAACTGCTTAAAACGGACAATCACATTCGCAGTAAGTAATTATTGAAAGAGCAGATGCAGCGGTTAGTAATTAAGTACGAATATACATATTTATTTTTAAATAAAATAGTGGTCTATAACTTAACAGATGACATTAACAAGACGAATTGAGATATTTATTTGTGAAAAAGATAGGGATTTAAAGAAGAGACTCTATAGTCAGCTTTTTAACTGGAGATATCAAATAGTAAACGGAGCAAATGAGTTACTATCATATCTCTATAGTCTTGACCGGTTAAAATATTATAAATTTATAACAGAACAAACCAAAATTGATATCGGTATAATTGGGGCAAGAGGTGAGCCGGTAAAGGAGGGATCCGGTTCGTATGTTCTTCTATCTCAAAGAATGAAGGGTGAGGTTCCAACAGATATTCTTAACTGTTTGCAAAAGAGCGTACTCAGTAAATACAAATATTTAAAACCAACTCTGTTTAAAGGGGGATGCTCTCTTTTTACTTATAAAAACAATACTCCTGTTCCATTCAGCTCCAACTCAGTAAAACACTTAAGGTTCAACGCAGAGAGTGGTCTTTATCAATTTACACTATTTGGTATTCAATTTGGAATAACATTAGGAAGAGATAGAAGCAATAACAAAAAGTTATTAGACAACTGTATATCGGGCACTTACAAGATATGTGAGTCAGCGATACTTATTGATGACTCCCGTAATAAGATCTTTCTCCTGTTAAGTTATAACTCAAAAGCAAAAGAGTTAATATTAGATGAGAGCAGATGTATAAAAGCTAGTTTATCTATTGATATTCCAATTATTGCGAAATATGAAAAAGAGGAGAAGTTCATAGGAAACAGGGATGAATTTCTATATCGCAGGGTACAGATACAGGCAGCTGTAAGAAGAGCTCAGATAAACTCAAAATTCTCAACAGGTGGAAGAGGTCGCAAAAGAAAGTTAATGGCAATTGAGCGGTTTCACAACAAAGAGAGGGACTATATAAAGACAAGAATTCATACTTACTCAAAGATGCTTGTAGATTTTGCAGTAAATAACAGATGTAAGTACATACAACTTGTTAATCAGACAGAAAAAGAGTCTAATGCAAAGAAGGAGAAATTTCTTTTACGAAACTGGAGTTATTATGGATTAAAAAAATGTATAGAATATAAGGCAAAAGCCAAAGGTATCGATGTTAGAGTAGTTGATTAGAGTATTAAAAAAACATGTAAAAGTTCAAATTTTATGCAACATAACTTGTAAGGATATCGTCTAATATACAGATTATAAATTATGAAATTGAGTTATGAAAAAATTCCTGGTATTGGTATTATCAATTATTATGACAGGGCAGACAATTACTGCTCAAACAATTACAGTTAACGGCAAAGTAATTGATGCCATAAAAAAGACGCCTCTACAAGGTGTGAAAGTAATGTATCAAGGTAGTGATGAGGGTGTTGAGACCGACTTAAACGGCAAATTCAATATCGATAAAGTGAATCCAAACTCTGTACTTATGTTTATTTGTGACAGATATATAGTTCGATTAGTTGATTTATCCGGTAACCAAAAGATTTTTGTAGAACTTGAAAGAGATCGAAAATTTCTCGATATCTCAACAGATATCTCCTACTTCTTTAGTTTGCATTACGGACCGCCAAGGTCTGTAAAAGAGACAAAAATGAGTGAGATAAATAAACCTTGGGTTTTAAATTAAACACTAATAGCTAAGTTGATGACCAGGTTTAAGTAATAACCCCGGAGTTTAATAATTCCTTTATATGGAAAAAAATAAAATCTCACTCTTTAATGCTCTATATTCCAATAAGATGAATTTCTGGAAAGTGAATCTGACCGGATGGTTTGTTTTTGCGATTACATGGATAATACTGTATACTCCTCTGGATTATCAGTTTAAAGATATTTTTAAGATTTTTTTATCCAAC
>JAUYTB010000173.1 GCA_030695305.1 Bacteroidales bacterium | reverse complement strand
AACCTCTGTTGCCATCTCAAGAGCTTTGTCAAGAGGGCCAATATCGTTTACCGATGTAAATTTTTTCATACTAGTTTGACTCTAAGATGTTAATAATGCATTTTTCAAATCTCTGCGTAAAGTCAGTGATATCTATCTCTGTTACCGTTAGTGGCGGAAGAAGGCGGATAATGTTACTCTTTGCTCCTCCGGTAAATACCCTCTCATTAAAAAGAAGCATATCCCGTGTCTTTGTAAACTCACCAACCATCTCAATTCCCACCATAAGCCCCTCTCCCCTGATATCTGAGATAACGCCGGAATATTTCATCCGAATTTTATTGAGCTCCTGTTTTAAAAAATATCCATTAACACGAGCTCTCTCCATGAGACCTTCATCTTCAATTATTTTCAAAACAGCAATTGCAGCTGCACAGGCAAGATGGCTCCCGCCAAATGTACTTCCGAGCATACCTGGAACAGCTTTGAATATAGGAGAGATAAGTGTTCCCCCAATAGGAAAACCATTACCCATACCCTTGGCAGTAGTTACTATATCTGCTTTTATCCCGGAGTGCTGATGGGCAAAGAATTTTCCCGTTCTGGCATAACCGCTCTGCACCTCATCCACTATAAGCACAACACCCATTTCGGTTGTAAGAGAGCGAAGTGCTTTCATAAACATAGTATCCGGAGTATAAATCCCGGCTACCCCCTGAATCCCCTCAATAATAACGGCTGCATAGTCCCCTTTTGAGAGCTCTGCTTTAACACCCTCTATGTCATTCATCGTCGCAAATGTCACATGGTGAAAAGAGTTGAAAGGGCTTACAATAGATGGATTATCTGTCATTGCCACAGCTCCTGATGTCCTTCCGTGAAATGCCCCCTTAAATGAGAGGACCCTGCTTTTACCTGTATAAAATGATGCCAATTTAATTGCATTCTCATTTGCCTCTGCACCGGAATTTGATAAAAAGAGAGAGTAATCCGGATAGTCGCTAACTCTTCCCAGACGCTCTGAGAGCTCTGTTTGTAATGAGTTTAACACAGAGTTTGAGTAGAACGAAAGCATCTCCAATTGAGTGGATATCATTTTATTATATACCGGATGGCAATGGCCCACAGATATTACGGCATGACCACCGTAAAAATCAAGATACTCATTATTATCGATGTCCCACACTCTGGTACCTTTCGCTCTTATCGGCTCTATAGGCCACAATTTATATACATCAAATGTTTTCATAATATTCAGTTAAAAAGCACTCCCTTTAAGTTTTAGCCCGCAATCCTCCTCCAGGGAGAAAATTATGTTCATGTTTTGTACTGCCTGCCCCGAAGCACCTTTTAGCAGATTGTCAATTATCGACGTTATATGCCAATATCCGTTATGTTTCTCAATATGAATCATTGCTTTATTGGTGTTAACCACCTCTTTTAACGATATACTCTCATCCGAAATCTTTACAAAAGGGGAGGATGAGTAGAAATCTCTGTACATAGAGCGAATCTCATCTAAGCTTAGATTATCAGAACATTTTGTATAGATGCTTGCAAAGATTCCTCTTGTAAAATCACCTCTAAGAGGCACAAAATTTATCTCCGAGGAGCCTGCGCCTGGAAATTTTGAGAGAACCTTTTTAATCTCTCCCAGATGTTGGTGAGTAAATGGCTTATATACCGATATATTGGAATCCCTATAGCTAAAATGAGTGGTCTCCGATAGCGATTTTCCTGCTCCTGTTGATCCTGTAATTGCATGAATATGTATATCCTGAGACAACTCTCCGCTTATAGAGAGCGGTAAAAGTGCAAGCAGAATAGATGTAGCAAAACACCCCGGATTGGCAATATAAATAGCATCCTTTATCTCTGCTCTGTTCAACTCACATAATCCGTATACAAAAGAGGAGCCTTTGTATTGGCTGTTAAGGCGAAAATCATTTCCCAGGTCAATCACTTTGCAACCCAACGGAAGATTTAGCTGGTCCATATAGCTTTGAGAGAGGCCGTGTCCCAATGTTAGAAAGAGCACATCCGGAATAATTACTCCATTCGGGGAGTTTAGATCGGATGTAAATCTAAGATTGGTATCTCCGGTAAGATCCCGGTGGACAGATGAGACCCTCTCTCCCGAGAGAGAGCTGCTCAATACAGATACAATCTCAACATCAGGATGGTTAATCAATATCCGCAAGAGCTCTCCGGCAGTATAGCCGGTACCCCCTGCAATTGCTGCCTTAATCTTCATTGTGTATAGAATAATATATCTTTAAAGGGTTTGCCAGAACTTTTGTAAAACCGATAACATCTTGGCCGGTAAAAGATCTGTTGGCCTCTCCATACTCTCCAAATTTGCTGCTCATAAGATCGTAACGGCTACTGCATCCCAAAACAGAGAAGTGATATGGCCTAAGCTCTATCTCGACACTACCTGTTACATATTTTTGCGTATCATCCATAAAGACCTCAATATTTCTCATAAGAGGATCCAGATATTGAGCTTCGTGCATTAGTTGTCCATACCATCCTGCAAGCTGCTCTTTCCAGTAAAGCTGACCCTTTGTAAGCACATGTTTCTCAAGAAGATGGTGTGCCTTTATCAGAATCAGCGGAGCAGGTGCCTCAAAACCGACCCTCCCCTTTATACCAATAATAGTATCTCCAACATGAATATCCCTCCCGATACCATAACTGCCACCTTTTTCGTTAATCTGCCTTATAATCTCCACCGGAGTACTCTTGATTCCATTTAGTGAAACCGGCTCTCCTTGCTCAAACTCAACAGTAATCCTAATTGGCTCCTTAGCAGTTACCTTGTATGGATAGGCCTCTTCCGGCAGAACTCCGGATGAAGACAAAGTCTCCACACCTCCAACACTAGTGCCCCAGAGCCCCTGATTTATAGAGTATTTTGCCTTTTCCCACGAAAAATTAAACCCTTGAGCAGAGAGATAGTTAATCTCATCCATTCTTGTCAAAGATTGCTCTCTGATAGGTGCGATAACCTTTACACCCGGAGCCATCACTTCAAAAACCAGATCGAACCTAACCTGATCGTTACCGGCTCCTGTACTACCATGGGCAACATAAGATGCATTAAGCTTTTTTACATGATCTAGTACAGCAAGGGCCTGAAATATCCTCTCGGAGCTTACAGATAACGGGTATGTAGAGTTCTTAAGAATGTTTCCAAATAGCAGATATTTAATCCCTTTTGCGTAATACTCATCTATAACATCTACATTCACATGAGAGGCTGCCCCTAGTTCCAGAGCTCTCTCCTCTATCTGTGCGGCCTCCTCTTTGCTAAATCCGCCTGTATTGACCATAATAGTGTGAACCTCCAGTCCCTTCTCATTTTTCAGATATGGTACACAATATGATGTATCCAGCCCTCCGCTGAATGCTAAAACCACCTTCTCTCTCATTATATCATTTTTTAAAAGAAATTATCGAATTGATCTTTACTAACGGATTTATTATCAAAGTCTTTCCAACAGATACAATTGCCGGAGTAATCTTTGATTTTGCCTTTTCGGCTGGGTCGTACAGCAAACCTGTACAGAGGCACATCTTATAGTTATTTCTCTGAAGAACATCAAAATTGCAACACCCTTCACAACCTTTCCAGAAATCCTTATCATCTGTAAGTTCCGAAAAAGTTACAGGTTTGAATCCCAATTGTGTATTCATCTTCATTATAGCAAGTCCTGTTGTAATGCTGAATATTTTGGCATTGGGATAGAGCTTTTTGGAAAGTTCAAAGATTTTTGTTTTGATCTTCTTTGCAAGTCCTTGACTCCTATATTTATGAGCAACAATCAATCCTGAATTTGCCACATACTTACTATGGCTCCATGTCTCAATATATGCAAAACCAACCAGCTCCTTGCCATCTAAAGCAATAACAGCTTTACCTGCAGCCATCTTTTGTGCAATATAGTCCGGTGATCTCTTTGCTATTCCTGTACCACGCTCATAAGCAGAGATATATACAAGTTCGCAGATAGCATCTGCATAGATAATATGGCTTGAATCAGCCACATAAATGTTTACATTCATCTGAGAATTAAACAATTAAAAATTAACAATATGTATGAATTGTGTGCAGGAGACAATACCTGCGTAGATTTACGATTTTAGAAACCGTATTTACAAAAAACTGCCCTTCCTAGGCACATCGTCGGACGTGTCTATGGTTGAAATTAGAGTTAATATGTTGGGCTGTGTTTTTCATTATCGCAGCAAAGGTAAAAGAAATATTTATAAAATAGCTATCTTTGGCTACTAAACTTAAAAAAAACATGGAACACACTAACAGCAAACCCATAGGGCTTCCGGAAAATGCATATCGCGAATTAAAGGAAGGAGAAGATTATAAACCAATTATGTCTCCTGACAAAAGCTATCCGGAGGTAACCCCATGGTCGGTTTTCATGGGTGTAATTATGACTGTTATCTTTTCTGCCGCCGCAGCATATCTCGGGCTTAAAATAGGTCAGGTATTTGAGGCAGCAATCCCTATTGCAATTATTGCCGTAGGTCTCTCCGGCGCACTTAAAAGAAAGAATGCTCTGGGAGAGAACGTTATTATTCAATCAATTGGAGCAAGTTCGGGAGCAATAGTTGCTGGTGCAATATTTACGCTTCCGGCTCTATATATTCTTCAGGCAAAATACCCCGAACTGACTGTAGATTTTGGTAAAGTATTTTTCAGCTCTCTTCTTGGAGGTGTTCTCGGGATTCTCTTCCTTATCCCTTTTAGAAAATACTTTGTCTCTGATATGCACGGAAAATACCCTTTTCCGGAAGCAACTGCTACAACACAAGTTCTTGTGAGTGGAGAGAGTGGAGGGAGTGGCGCAAAAGTTCTTCTGGTTAGTGGTATTATTGGAGGTGTATATGACTTTATTGTCTCTACATTCGGCTATTGGTCAGAGGTTTTCACATCCAGAGTTCTCCCCTACGGAGAGATTATTGCAGAAAAGGCAAAAGTTGTCTTAAAAATCAATATTGGCGCAGCCGTTCTAGGTCTTGGTTATATCATAGGTCTAAAATATGCATTCATCATCAGCTGCGGATCTATGTTGGTCTGGTTTGTAATAATCCCTTTAATGAATCTTTTTTTTGGGGCAGAGGTAATAGATTTGATGGGTACCGGAATTACTAAAACAATTTCCGAAATGTCTCCGGAGCAAATATTCCGGGATTACGGAAGACATATTGGTATTGGTGGTATTGCAACAGCAGGGGTTATCGGGATTATCCGCTCTGCAGGAATTATCAAAACAGCTCTAGGTATGGCTGCAAAGGAGTTTAAAGGGGGAGAGAGCGCTGCTAATACCAAAAGGACTCAGAGGGATATCCCAATGAAGATTATTGCTATCGGAATTATTGTAACACTTATAGTAACCTTTATTTTCTTCTATTTTGGGGTTGTAAACAATCTCCTTCACGCAGTTATTGCAATTATAGTTGTTGGGGTGATAGCATTTCTCTTTACAACAGTAGCTGCAAATGCCATTGCCATTGTTGGGACAAACCCTGTGAGCGGGATGACCCTTATGACTCTTATCCTTGCATCTGTTGTAATGGTGGCTGCCGGTCTTAAAGGGACAGCAGGAATGACTGCGGCACTAATAATTGGAGGTGTAGTCTGTACTGCACTGGCTGTTGCCGGGGCATTTATAACAGATCTAAAGATTGGCTACTGGCTGGGCTCTACCCCTGCAAAACAGCAGCAATGGAAATTTCTGGGTACTCTGGTTGCTGCTGCAACTGTTGGAGGTGTGATGATTATCCTAAATAAAACCTACGGTTTTGTTGGCGAGAACGCACTAGTTGCTCCTCAGGCAAATGCTATGGCTGCAGTAATTGAGCCTCTTATGTCAGGAGGGGGTGCACCATGGCTTCTATATGGAATTGGAGCGATTATCTCTGTTGCTCTTACTCTCTTTGGCGTTCCGGCTCTTGCATTCTCGCTGGGGATGTTTATCCCGCTAGAACTCAATCTGCCGTTAATGGCCGGTGGTGCTATTGCTTGGTACGTCTCTACCCGAACCAAAGATGAGAAAAAGAACAACTCGCGTAAAGAGAGAGGAACCCTTATTGCCTCCGGCTTTATTGCCGGTGGTGCCCTGATGGGTGTAATAAGTGCAATAATCCGCTTTTCCGGGGTAAATCTCACAAACCAAAAATGGATGGAATCTGCACCTGCAGAGTATCTCGCACTATTTATGTATGCAATCATCATAATTTACCTTGCATGGGATAGTTTGCGTGCAAAAGAGGAGTAGTAACCTAACCTTATATACAACAATCTAATAATTTCCAGTACACTTATGGAAGGTAATTTTTGGTTCGCTTTTGGACTTACGCTAATAGCCGGTATGTCTACAACAATAGGTAGTGCAGTTGTACTATTTTCAAAAAGGTTCTCTCCAAAATTTCTTGCCGTTTCTCTTGGTTTCTCTGCCGGAGTTATGATATTTATCTCTCTTGTAGAGATATACGGCAATGCAAACGAGTCTTTGTCTGCTATTTTTGGAGAGAGAAAGGGGAGTGTAATTACCCTAATCTCCTTTTTCGCCGGAATTGCAATCATTGCCATCATCGACTACCTTGTACCTTCAAACGAGAATCCTCACGAACCGGGAGAACTCTCTATAAAAGATGCACCTGCAAAAGTTGACAAAGATAAGATGATGAGACTTGGGGTTATGTCTGCACTTGCAATCGGTATTCACAACTTTCCTGAGGGTATGGCAACGTTTATCACTGCTATGAACGACCCCAATCTTGGTATAAGTATCGCTGTGGCAATTGGAATTCACAATATCCCTGAGGGAATTGCGGTTGCGGTTCCTATCTACTACGCGACACGAAGCAAGGGAAAGGCGTTTTTTCACTCATTTCTCTCCGGCCTGGCCGAACCAGTTGGTGCAATAGTTGGCTATTTTCTTCTCTCTTTCCTCTTTGATGACTCTCTTATGGGAATCATTCTGGCAGGAGTTGCCGGGATTATGGTATATATCTCTCTGGATGAACTTCTGCCAACTGCAGAGAAGTACGGAGAGCACCATCCAGCCATTATTGGTGTAATTGGAGGGATGGCAGTTATGGGTATAAGTCTGCTTTTTCTCTAACAGGCAGTATCTGCTCCAATTTGACGAAAAATAAAAAAAGTAATTTGAAATAGTAATTTAAAAGATAACTCTTATGAAAGATAAAATACTGGAAAAATTCCTGCGATATATATCTGTAGATACCGCATCTGACCCTGAATCATCTTCGCAACCAAGCACATCAAAGCAGCTTGATCTTTCTCGGATGCTGGTTAAAGAGCTTAAAGAGATGGGTATATCAGATGTATCTCTTGACGAGTACGGCTATGTAATGGCCACAATACCATCGAACCTGCCTGCCGGCAAAAAAGTTCCTGTAATTGGCTTTATTGCTCACGTAGATAGCGCACCTGACGCTCCCGGAGCTGGTGTTAATCCTCAAATCATCAAAGACTACAATGGAGAGGATATCGTCATTAACAAAGACAAAAATATGATAATGAAAGTTGAGGAGTTTCCTGAGCTGACCGGCTACAAGGGACAGACCCTTATAACCACAGACGGGAATACTCTTTTAGCTGCCGATGATAAGGCGGGTATTGCAGAGATAATGTCTGCCGCAGAGTATATAATGAGCAATCCGGAATTTTTGCACGGAGAGATAAAGATTGGTTTTACTCCGGATGAGGAGATTGGACGTGGTGTAGATAAGTTTGACGTTAAGAGGTTTGGAGCAGAGTATGCATACACACTAGACGGAGGAGAGATAGGAGAGCTTGAGTATGAGAACTTTAATGCTGCATCTGCAAAGATCTTTATTCAGGGTAGAAATATCCATCCGGGTTATGCCAAGAATAAGATGATTAATGCTATAATCCTTGGAACGGAGTTTAACTCTTTGCTGCCAGTTGAGCAGAGGCCCGAATTTACACAGCACTATGAGGGATTTTTCCATATTATCCGCTTTGACGGAACTGTGGAGGAGGCTACAATCCAGTATATTATCCGTGACCATGACTTTGAAAAGTTCGATTCCAAGAAAAACCTGGTCGAGGAGTCTGTTACATATATGAACAAAAAGTATGGTCCCGGAACATTCAGACTGCAGCTTAAAGATCAGTATTTTAATATGAAAAAACAGGTTGAACCTCACTATCATATTGTAGAAAAGGCAGTTACTGCAATGGAGATGGCCGGAGTGAAACCTCATATAAAACCTATTCGCGGAGGTACCGATGGTGCCCGTCTCTCATTTATGGGTCTTCCCTGCCCCAATATCTTTGCAGGAGGGCACAACTTTCACGGGCGTTATGAATATATCCCTTTGGAGAGTATGGTCAAGTCAACAGAGGTGATTTTGAATATTATAAAGCTTTATGCAAAATAGTCTCCATTTCTGATATCTCCATATTTAAACTATATACACATTAACCGGGATTATGTACAACTTTGACAAAGTGGTTGACCGCCGTGGCAGCTCATGCTTTAAATTTGATGCCAGAAAAGAGGTTTTCGGCAGGGAGGATATTCTCCCTATGTGGGTGGCTGATATGGATTTCCAGTCTCCTCCCTGTGTGATTGATGCGGCAAGGCGGTTGTGCGACCTTGGTGTTTTTGGTTACACCTACCGCTCAAGGGAGTCCAAAGAGCTATTTATTCAATGGGTTGAGCAGAGGTATGGCTGGAAGATTGGTATTGAGCAGCTCTCATCATCTCCCGGTATTGTTGCTGCTTTGCCTGTTGCAATTATTGCATTTACATCTGCAAGCGATAAAATTCTTATTCAAACCCCGGTCTACCCGCCATTCCATGCTATTGTCAAGGAGAACGGCCGCGAGCTGGTATGCTCTCCCCTAAAAATTAAAGAGGGCGCTTATGTAATTGACTGGGAAGATTTTGAAAACAAACTCGCCGGTGGGGTCAAGATGTTTATTCTTTGTAACTCTCATAACCCTATTGGTAAAGTGTGGAGTTATGAAGAGCTCAAGCGAATGGGGGAGCTCTGTTGCAAATACGGTGTTTTAATATTCTCCGATGATATCCATGCAGATCTTGCCCTTTACGACAACAGACAAACCGTTATGGCAGGTATCTCTCACGAGATTGCAATGAACACCATCACTGCCATGGCCCCAAGCAAGACCTTTAATATTGCAGGGATGCTCAACTCGGTGGTTATTGCTGAGAATGAGCAGATCCTGAAACGTTTTGATAAAGAGCTCAATAAACTCCATTTGGGTTTGGGAAACATCTTCGGCCATATAACGATGGAGGCTGCCTACAGAGATGGCGGCCCGTGGCTGGAGGAGCTTTTGCGCTACCTTGAGAGAAACATAGATTTTGCCTACGACTTTATTAAGGCAGAGGTTCCCGGGGTCACCTTCATTAAACCCCAGAGCTCATTTTTGCTATGGCTCGATTTCCGCGGCACAGGACTTCCACATAAAGAGGTTGCAGATAGACTCTTAAACGTAGCAAAGATAGGACTAAACGACGGTCTCACCTTTGGCCCCGACGGCGAAGGCTTCTTTAGAATGAACATCGGCACTCCGCTATCGGTAGTGCAGGATGGGATGGAGAGGTTACGTAAGGTTTCACTCAGATAGTGTTAGAAGCTTAATTCCAAAAATGCGCCTACCTGATTTTCGTAGGTTCTTAAATCGCTTCTTCTGTCTCTGCTATATTTTGCTATTAAATTAATTGCTTTTTTACCACTCTTTCCAATTTTAAATCCAACTCCAATTTTAGGCATCGCATAAAATGCGTTGTAATTACTATTGCCACACTTAGAAAAGAATCGATATCCGGTCTCCAATCCAACTATAAATGAAGTTCTTTGAGAGAGAGCCAGTGAATATTTTGAGTTTAGAAAGATTGGAATCCTCGGTGCTTTATTGGTTCCTCCTTTTTTTGCTGCATAAAGTGTAGCACCGGTACCAACTCCCAGGAAAAGAGATTTATTGAAAAGATAACCATAACTCACTCTAAGAGAAGGGCCATTGTTACTTTCTGAGAAAAAGAATCCGACACCGATATCTGCCTGGGCTCTCTTCTCCTTGACATTTTGAGAGAAAGATTGATTACTTAAACATAATAAGGTAACCACAATAATTAATAAAACCTTTGATTTCATAGTATGTAATTTAAAAAATTGATATTTAACGGATTCTTATTACTTAGTTACACATTTTTACAAAAACTTTGGCAAGGTTATCTCAGTACTATTGTCAAAAAAATAGTAAGAGCCGTCACTCTCAACCATTTTAGAGTCTGAACTCACAATCGGTGAACCAATAGAATCTAACGGAGTAAAGCCTACTAGCTCCATCGACTCATTCGAGAAGATGTCACAATTCTCCTCCTCCGAAAAATTTATGGTTGTGACTTTTGAATCCTTATGTGCTTTACAGGATAACAGAAGAAGGCAAGCAGATAGAATGATGGTTATCATAGGATTTAAGAGTGAGTGATAATATTTCACTAAATTACACATA
>JAUYTB010000166.1 GCA_030695305.1 Bacteroidales bacterium | reverse complement strand
TATGTTAAAGGGACAACATTTAATTTGAGTTCATATAAAGAGGACACCTCGCTCTCCCTGCTGCTACTCTCCGGAAGTGTATCTATGCTTGATAAAAACAGTTTAGAGTTTATTGATGTAAGGCCTAATCAGAAACTATTTATTAATAAGATCACAAACAAGTTCTCTTTAACTCGTCCGGAAGATATCGAACCAACGGTTGGATGGAAGAGCGGTTGGCTTGTTTTTGATGAGACACCTATGCCAGAGATCCTCAAAAAACTAGAGAGATGGTATGGTGTAAATATTATCATAAATGATAAATCTGTCCTCTCAAAAACTCTAACAGCAAAATTCAGAGAGGAGTCACTCTCTCAGGTAATGGAGCTAATGCATAGAATATCACTAGTAAATTACACTATCAAAGATAGTACAGTCTGGATTGAGAATTACCGTTTTTAGGGTATGCTCCACTTTTTGTGTTCATAGTTAAGATCCATAAATATAAATTCTATGAACCAATCTATGTTTAAAACTTTATCTATGAAAAAGCTTATCAAACACTGCTTAATGCTGGTTTGTGTAATGACTCTCACTGTAAACCTCTATTCGCAGAATGAGAAAATTACCCTTAATATCGAAGGTAAACCCGTACGAGTAATCCTTAAAGAGATTGAAAAGCAATGCTCTTTTACATTTGTCTTCTCCGGAAGTACAATCAACTCAGACAAAATCACATCTATTAAAGTCAACAATGAGAGACTGGAAGATCTCCTCAAAATTATCTGCAAGGAGATAAACAGCGAATTCTCATTTGTGGGTAAGCAGATAATCTTAGCACCCTCAAAAGAGACACCATCTAAGGATAACCTCCGCAGAGACTCTGAGATTGCTAAGAGTATTGAGATTAAGGGAAGAGTATTAGACGAGAGAGATCTCCCCTTAACCGGAGCTGTAGTCACGGTAGATGGTAACAACAGATTTTTTTCTGTTTCTGACTCAAAAGGCGAGTTCAACATCAAAGTTAATGAAACAGCGATATACCTAACTGTTAATATAATGGGATACGATATCCAAAGAGTTATACTGCAAAAAGGTAAAAATAATTATGAGATTAAGCTTTTACCAAAAGCGATAGATTTGGATGAGGTTATGGTGATTGGATACGGTACTACAACAGTAAGGGATCTGACCGGCTCAATCGCATCAATTAACTCCAAAGATATCTCCAACAGAAATGTTATAAACGCAACATCTCTCATTCAAAATATGGCAGCCGGAGTACAGGTAAGCCAAAGTACAGGCAGACCGGGAGAGAATGTACGGGTGAGAGTACGAGGAGCAACATCTCTGACAGGATCAAACGAACCTCTTTATGTGATTGACGGAGTTCCTATGGACGACTCATTCCCACTAAATGGAATCTCCCCATCAGATATAGAATCCATTGATATCTTAAAAGATGCATCCGCCGCAGCAATATACGGCTCACGCGCCGCAAACGGGGTTGTAATTGTAACAACCAAAAAAGGGCGTCCCGATGAAAAGGCAAGTTTTTCATTCAACTACTTTGGCTCTACAGATATGCAGATTGAAAATTTTCGCCTGTTAGAGGGGGATGAGTTTCGTGCCTATGTAACGGACATTGCAAGGAAGACACTGGTTGTGAACCCTTCTAACAAAACAGCTATTAGTGTACTTAACCCCACCTCAGGTGCATTAGGCAGTGCCAGCACAAACTGGTTCAATGAGGTGAAACAACCGGCAGCAAGACACAATTTTGACATCTCTGCAAGCGGAGGAACAAAGACAAACAACTATTTTATATCTGCATCTGTATTAGATCAAGTGGGTATGGTACGGGGAGATGATCAGAAGCGTTATAATGCCAGGGTTAATTTTGATGTAAATATTACACCCAAACTAAAGATAGGAACAAGAAATTCGGCTTCATTCACAAAATCTAACGCTTCCGGAACCAGCATGTTTACCGCTCAGGGTTTCCGGCCAGACCTCCCTGTCTATGATTCAAATGGGGGATATTTTTATCTAAACAGCTTTAACCCGGTTGCCAACCTAAACAGAATCAACAGATCAGAAAGTTATAGATTTAACGGATTAATATACGGAGAGTTGGAAATAATTAAGGGTCTGATTCTAAAATCTAGTCTTGCCGGTACGGCCGATTTTAGTTATAACTACAGCTTTACCCCCAGCTATCTGAATACCAGCAAAAATGCTTTTGGAAGTGAGAGAAATAGTAAATTTTCAAAAACAGTATTTGACAATACGCTCTCCTATAAGAGAGAGATTGACCACAGAAACTATATTGACGCAGTTGTCGGAATCTCTTTTGAGAACTCTGCATCGCGTGGATCCTATCTGGCAAAGAGTAAATATGCTTTAGATGAGATCTATACTAATGTGGCAAGCGGAACAGACTTCTCTTCGGCATCAAGCACAGCATCCGGAAGGGGATTACAATCATCTTTTTTTAGAGCAAATTATCGTTTTGACGATAAGTATCTGGCAACATTCTCTGCCCGTTACGATGGCTCCTCCATGTTTGGAGTAAATAACCGCTTTGGATTTTTCCCTTCGGTAGCTCTTGCATGGAGAATAAATAAAGAGTCTTTTCTAAAGGATATAAGAGAGATCAACGACCTCAAATTAAAGATATCTGCAGGAAAAACAGGTGTTCAGAATATGAGTGAGTATGCCAATCGAAATCTCTATACATCAGGTGAGTATAACGACTCTCCTGCAATTCTTCATTCACAACTCTCAAATGATAATATAAGATGGGAGAGATCGAACCAGTACGATGCCGCTCTTGATTTTGCCCTATTTGGATATCGACTCAGTGGAACTCTTGGTGTTTATCAGAAAGATACAAAAGATCTGATCTGGAGTTATGCATTTCCATCAACAATGGCAGTAGGAAGTATCTTTATGAATATTGGCTCGGTAAGAAATAGAGGTATTGAGATGAATATCAAGGGAGTGGTGATTGATAAGGAGGATTTGAAACTTGAACTTAGTCTTAATATGGCTCATAATAAAAACATGGTAACATCTTTGGTGCCTCAGGGTGCTGTTGTAAACTCGAGTGGAACTACAGTTCATGGATCAGGCTACCAGATTCTTGCTGTTGGCTATCCGATGGGCTCTTTCTTTGGCTATGAGTATAATGGTATAATTAAGGATGTTCAGAGGATTACAGAGCTAAATGATTTGGCAAAGTCTAAGGGCAACTCATACTATGACGGCAATGCCCTCAATATTGGACACCTTGAATATAGAGACATGAATGAAGATGGTATCATTAACACCAGAGATCAAACCATCTTGGGCAGTCCGGATCCGGATCTTTTTGGTGGCCTTACAGCTGCCCTTACATGGAAAAACTTTAATCTCTTTGCAAACTTTGGATATCAGATTGGGGGAAAGAAGCTCTATGGAAAGGCATTGCAAAATTTACCTGCACAACTTACAGGCCTTGTAGATTACAATCTCTACAACAGATGGTCACCAGATAATCCGGATGCAGTAATCCCTGCTACCTATCTGGAAGAGGGTGTATCCAGAACAAACAGATTATCAATCTTTGATGCCTCCTATTTAAGACTTCAGGATTTGAGAATTACTTATACCCTTCCAAAGATGAACTTTGTAAATGCTCAGGGTCAGATCTATATATCTGCATCGAATCTATTTACCATAACCTCATACCCGGGAGTTGATCCGGCAACAGTAAACACTTTTGGTAACTATGGAGGTATTACGAATCGAGTTATCCGGGACTGAGAACGCTCTCACTAGGAGTAAAACTCAATTTTTAATAAGATCAAGATATAAAAGAAAATACTAATGATTATGAAAAGGTTTATAATAATATTAATATCAATTATCTCATTATCAAGTTGTGAACTTGTTGATGTGCTAGACAAGCGTCCTCCCTACCAAGCAGATCTTGCAGGGGCCATTGTAGATCAAAAATCTGTAGAACTGGCCTTGAATGGAACATACTCTCAGTTGCCCTCATCCGGATTTAATGTCCATTTTGCACTTACAGCCGGTAGTTTTGCCGGAGGAACAATGGAGAGACAATCATTTTATACTAGTGGCAATGCTGTTTACTTCTCCGAGAGAAACTGGCCTCTGTTAGGCTGGCTGGCAGATCCTGAGTGGGACAATTGCTACAGACTTATAAAGAATGCCAATCTTCTGCTTGATGCAATAGAGACAAGAATTGATAAGGGTGCCTTTACCGGTAACAGAAGAGATGAGATAATAGGTGAGCTTAGTTTTCTTAAAGCTTTGTGCTACTCTAGATTAATGATGAGATATACCCAGTATTGGGATCTTAACAGCCCTCTTGGTCTGATAATCAGAGAGGAGCTTCCGACCCTGGAGTCGA
>JAUYTB010000142.1 GCA_030695305.1 Bacteroidales bacterium | reverse complement strand
ATGCCAGATTATCTATTTTGTCAAATCTGGTAGTTACCACAATACACGGATGACCATTATATTCAAACGAATAGCCATCAATAGCAGCACCATCAACTTTCTTAACAACGCCGAATAGTATTCCATATTTGGCAAATGTCTCTTTTAGCCGATTAATAGTGTTCTGGTTTGAGTGAAGTATAGCACTAATCTGATGGATTAATTCGTCTATTTTAGAATCATCATATTTAACGGCAAAATCATTAGAATAAGCAAAATGCCTGGCAAGAAGAATCCATGTCATAATCATTCGCGAATCCTTCCCTACCTTATCTGACTTCTTGAAAAAACCACTCGTTTGTACTATAAATCTTGCCGGCTCCGGAAGCACAAATGCTTCTTTAAGAAACGAGACATTATCAGAACATCGGGAAGATTGAAAACCTAATCTTGATGTAAGTGTTTTCACATCAACTAACCTGTCATATTCCTTATACTCCTCATAAGCAGCTGTCTCTGCTACTATTCTTTCCTCTCCTTGCTTTGTGTCATAATCAAATCTTATCTGCAAGTTTACCCAGTCAATTGAAGGAATGCCCAATACCTCTTCTAATTTGTCTGCCACCTGCTTTGAAATAGAGCGTTTGCCTTTAATAATTTCACTCAAATGAGATGGCTGCATCCCAATATTTTTTGCTAAATCTTTTTGAGAAATACCGCGCTCAAGAATCTCTTCTTTAAGGATACTCCCCGGATGAATGGCCATCAAATTTGGAGCCTCATTTTTTGTTGCCATAGTGGTGAGTGTTTAATTCAATAATTGTGATTTCAATACCATCATTCGTCTCTTCGAATAGGAGTCGTTCTACTCTACCGTTAACAATTCTTACAGAACTAAGGTTAACGTTATTTGCAAGTTTTTCATAGTGCAGATAACTATATGGACGAAGACCTTCCGGATTTTCAACGATTTGCATAATCTTATATACCCGCGCCAAACCTTCCATAAACTTCTTATCTCTGGAATACTTCTTATACTTACTGTTCTGACCAGTATAGATAAGTTCCTCGAGATCTTTGTCCGAAATATTAACTTGCATACATTATATAGTGAATATTTAATGTACTGCAAATATAGATAAAATTCCCATATTATGGAATTTTTAAGAAAATTTCATTAATTTTAAAAAGAATTTTACCTTTGCCCCCCAATTCATGAGAATATGAAAAAGAAGAAGTTAACAATTACTGAGGCCGACTACCTCCTTGCCAACCGCAGAGCCTCAAGAGAGGAAGAGATAGAGGCCCACGGACACCCCGTCCGGTCAAGAACAATGGTTCACAGGTCCAAAAAGGTTTACGACCGCAACTTAATCAAAAGAGCTGCCATCAAGAGAGATGACAGCTCTTTCCACATTGAAGCACCCCCACAAGGGGAACGCCTCGCTGCGCGAGGCAATCCTACTCCGACCAAGAATATTTCTGTTTTTCTCTCACAATTTGTTTTATTGACAATTACATACGATCAAAATGTCATAACTTTATTGCGTTATCTGCAACGAAACAGATTCACTCAAAATTAAAAAAGGAAGTACTATGGCAAAAGAAAGAGTATTACATGTCAAAGAATCTTCAATAACTGTTATCCTCCAAAATGAAACCGACTATATCAGTTTAACCAATATGGCAAATGGATTTATTGAGGGCAGTGGACTAATCGGAAAGTGGATGACCAATAAAAACACATTGGAGTATTTGGGAGTTTGGGAAAAAATCAATAATTCTGATTTTAATTACCCCGAATTCGGGGTAATTGGACGAGATGCCGGCACAAATAGATTCATACAGATGCTATCACTGTTGAATGTTGCGCTTTTCGGTATTACTGCTAAAGATTGGAGAGACATTAATCCTGACAAGAGCGGTAATATCAGAGATTACTCAACATTGGAACAACTTGTAGTATTAAGCAATATGGAGAGCATTAACGCCTTGCTAATCCAACAAGGATTATCTCAACAGGAACGGCTGATCCAACTTAACAAAGTTGCTATTAACCAGATGAGATCACTATTTGAAAGTAAGACTATGAAAAAGCTAAAATGAAAACCACTAAAAATATAATATTGAAATCAGGAAATAAAGTATTTAGATCCCGCATAAGCATTCTGCTTATTGTATTCGTGTTGGCTATTTTTATACCAGTATCAATTCCTATTATTCAAAATAAAGTTTACCAAGGAATATTTGTGCTTGGAGGAACTTTTTTTCTTCTAATGTTCCTTTTATCAGGAATACGTTATATCATTTTAGGGAGTAAAATGTTATTGAAAATTTGGTTTATTCCTGGTTGGAATATTGACATTGCCGATATTCGTTCGGTGAAAAGGAGTTTATTAAGGAACAGAAAGTAGTCAATCCAAATATTTTAATTCATATACCCGACAAAAAAGGAATTTGGCGTATTCAAGATTGGGATATTTAAGATTTATAAACACTTAGAAAAAGAGACTTTAACTTAATATGGAAAATAGCTATATCGACATAAAGAATAAACTTGACGAAGGGCTCTCTTTTAAGGTTTCCCGGTTCAAGGAGCTTATCAAAAAGACAAAACCACATAAACATGACGAATATTATGAATTGATCTTCTTAAGTGAAGGAGAGGGATTCCACTCTGTTGAATCTCAAAAATTTATGATTTCAACTCCTGAGTTATACTTTTTAAAACCTGGGCAACTCCATTTTTGGCAATTTACATCTATACCCAAAGGTTTTGTAATAATTTTTAAAGAGACTGAATTTAATCCTGTTAGCGAAAATTTATTGATTGCTTTGCTAAGAAAAATGAGTGACATAACAAGGTTGAAATTTGAACCAGACAAATTCCCAGTATCTCTTTTGGAATATATTTTTAGCGAATACCAACTCAACACACAATATTCAAAAGATATTATTCATGGTCTTTTAAAAGCACTCTTGGGAAAAGCTCTTCAAATAAATGCGCAAAACCCAACTATCAACAACACTCCTCAATCTGTTTATGACAGATTTATGGTGTTATTGATAAAAGAGTCTCCTCAGCTTCATAAGGTGAATCAATTTGCCGATTTATTAAACACAACCCCTCAGAATCTTAATATTATATGCCGTAGACATACAGGCAAAAGTGCCAGTGAAATTATTACAAATCAACTACTGCTTGAAGCTAAAAGGTATATCCTTCATACAGACAATTCAATTAATGAGATAGCTGAAATTCTTTCTTTTACTGACGCTTCAAACTTTGTTAAGTTTTTTAAACGGCACGAAAAAAGCACTCCATCACAATTCAGGAACAAGTATTTTCAATAGTACCAAATATTCATTAATAAGTACCACTCCTCTTACAACAAAACATCCTATTTTTGCTTTATAACATTAATAAGCAAATTATGGAAATATTAATAATTAGTCTTGCAGCATTTATAGTAGCTATTTTAACATTCTTTTCTGGTTTTGGACTGGGAACTATTTTAACCCCTGTCTTTATGGTTTTTTTTCCTGTTGATTTGGCCATTGCGTTAACAGGAATAGTTCACTTCTTCAACAATATTTTTAAATTAATTTTAGTGGGTAAAAAGGCAGATAAAAGCACAGTATTACGCTTTGGTATTCCTGCTGTGATAGCTGCAATAGCCGGAGCATGGCTATTACTATATATCCCTGACACTAAACCCCTTTTTTCTTATCAAATGTTTGACAGAGCGTTTGATGTTTACCCTGTTAAATTCGTAATCTCTGTTTTACTCATCATTTTTGCCGGTATGGACCTAATCCCATATTTTGGCAAACTACAATTCGGGAAAAATAAGCTTCCGATAGGTGGAGCTTTAAGCGGATTTTTTGGTGGCCTATCGGGTAATCAAGGGGCATTAAGAAGTGCGTTTCTAATAAAAGCAGGTCTATCTAAAGAGGCATTTATAGGTACTGCCGTTGTGGTTTCTACATTTGTAGATTTTACCCGGCTTAGCATTTACGCAACAAGGTTTACAAAAGCAGGTCTTACAGATAATTTAACTCTAGTTGTTAGTGCAACTCTTGCTGCAATTGCAGGAGCTTACATTGGTAACAAGTTGCTAAAAAAAGTAACCTTACACTCTATGCAAATAATCGTTGCTATTATGCTGATACTACTTTCTATAGCATTGGCAGCCGGTATTATTTAAACAGGTAACTTACTGTAAACAAAATGTTCAACAGATTACTTTTTTAAAACGGCCATTTTTGATTATGCTATAGATTTGGCGCTGGAATTTGTATATTTGAAAAATTGTAAAGTACTACTGATGCGTTAAATTGCATCTGATTACATATATGTTATTAATATTAAACTATTTATAGTCGTTCTTTGATTTTTTGATTTGAAATGAGTGAGTCATAATTTTGCGGATTCTAATGTCCAAAGATTATGAATTCAGG
>JAUYTB010000132.1 GCA_030695305.1 Bacteroidales bacterium | reverse complement strand
GATGTTCCTCCATCTCCGACAAACGCATATGCAACCTTATCCTCTTTGTTGTACTTAACGGCATATCCTATTCCTGCTGCGTGAACAAGTTGGGAGGCTATAGGCACACTGATAGGAAGGGTGTACTTTGCCTTTTTAAAGTTTGAACCATCTTCGTACCCCATGAAATATAAGAACAACTCTTTTAGCGTGACACCCTTGGCAAGCATTGTACCCATCTCTCGAAATGCCGGAACCATCCAGTCATTATCCTGAATTAACGCACCTGCTGCTGCAGCAATTGCCTCCTGTCCATAATTTGGAGGGTAGGTAAAAATTCTCCCCTGACGCTGATAAGAGACAATCTGTAAATCGGCAACTCTGGCAAAAAGCATATCTTTATATACTTTAAGCAGTTTATCATCACTTATTTGGGGCATCCATTTCTTATTGATAACTTTACCATTATTATCAATAATTTGAAACATAGACCCATTTAACGGATTATATTCATTAAACATTTTTATCTGGATTATATTTGTAAATAATTAATTCAATAAATTGTATAACATATCAGTTATGTTTTTGTTGAATCAATATATCCGAAGTATCATGACAAAACCAAAAAGCTATATTTGTAATTGATTATTAATTATCCATAAAGCACAAGTAGAACTCATACTATAGAGATGAAATCCCCGGAAGAGGTAGTAATGTTATTAAAAAAGGATTTTTATGAAGGCTTTGCCGGGCAGGTTCGTGATATCATTATTCAAGAGCAGGCAACGGATCTCCTGTTTTTACTTCTTCGGGATCTTATAATAGATCCCAAATCAAATAATTATCTTAATAAATTCAGAAAAGAGCTCTCAAAAATTGAATTCAGAGCAGCATATGTTTTAGAGTATCTTTATTTCTATGATAATAATCTGCTTAATCCATATTATGATGTTTTTTTCACTATTTTTCCACAAGTTACGAATGGAAGCACCAAACGTCATTTTGCAAAAATCCTTTCTGATATTTTAAAAAATAACAGATGGAGGGGAACTGAAGTGCAGAAAGAAAAAATTGCAATATCATGCGTAGAGTGGGCAATTGACAAAAAAGTTCGTGTTGCAGTAAAGGTCTGGGCAATAGAGTCTTTGATTCTTTTAAGAGAAGATTTTCCTTGGCTTACCGAAGTGCTTAATGAGATTTTTGATGTACTAAGTATTAATCCGTCAGCAGGAATAAAAGTGAGATTATCTCGATGGCAAAAATTACAACTTTAATTTTTAAATATCTCTCAATCAATTTTTATTTATTTATATTAATAATATACAGGTATTTATATTTGTTATGATTTTTTTATAAATTACACTTTTGAATATTTTTCTAAATTTAATTTGTTGGATAATTTTTTTTCATACATTTGTAACTCAAATTTTATGAGATTTGATTACAAATTATAATATGAGTGCAGATACAATGAGTTTTCAAAGAGTAATATTTAGAGGATCACCTTCTCTAACTCGTTACTATTTTGAACTTTCGTACATTAATCTGTTCTCTCTTATTATTCTGAATCTGGGACTGTTATTCAATATTCTATTAACATTCATTATCTCAATTATTATTATTACACATATTTAGGATCCG
>JAUYTB010000130.1 GCA_030695305.1 Bacteroidales bacterium | reverse complement strand
AGTAGCTCATTTTGGTAAACATGATCAAGCTTGCTAATTTCGATTGCATGAGAAACTGTAATTACTTCTTTGTTTAGCAACTGTCTGAATTCACTAATCAGTTCGTTCAGTTGAAGCCTTTGTCGTATATAAGTCACACTTTTTCCAAACCTATCACTCAAGGATAAAACATCATATTTTCCTTTGTTGATCAAACTTTGAAAAGCAGTAGCTTCTTCCAAAGGGCTCACGTCTTTTCTCTGAAGGTTTTCTGTTATCATCAGGTCGAAAGCTTCTTCATCCGAAAGCTCTCGTACAATAACAGGGACCTCAGTTAAATCTGCAATTACGGCTGCTGATAATCTTCTTGCTCCGCAGATAACCTCATAGATTGGGATTTTCTTCTGTTTGACCGTTGTGTTTAGCCTGGCAATGATCGGCTGAAGTATGCCAACTTGCTTGATGCTTTCGGCCAGCTGATCGATGCTCTCTTGATGAAACTCCTTCCGGGGATTCATTGAGCTTTCGTGAAGCTGGTTTGTTTTGATGTACTGAATTTGTTGCATTTGATTATTGTTTAAGTTATTAATAAAGGTGGTGGGGAATGAAGGGCTCGAACCTCTTTCCGGTGATGAACTGCTGCTTTCAGAGTTCAGCGGCCGCCCGGATGCGCTACCATTTCCGCCAGTTCCCCATTTGCCGCGTTCATCTATATTGGGATATATTCATTCTGATTATGAGCCAGAAAAAACGCGGCAATCGCATGAATCTCATTATTCAAAGAACGATGTGTAGATGCTCATGCAGCATCAACTTCTTCCATAACAGGAGTTTCATCAAATGGAAGCTCTAACTGTTTTATGGCAAACTTGCCTTCAAGGTATTGTTCGACTTCATATAGGCAAGCCTGTATGTCATTGTATAGCTCAGCCTCGAAAACATAAGGGTCATTATCATCACTAAATTTGGTAAATGGGGTTGTGATATTTAAAACCTTTCCTGAAGGAAATTTTCTTGAGCCAAAAATTACCAGTCCTTCATGTTCTTCTTCCCCTCCAATGGAAAATCCGGTGACAGAATAATCCTCGAACTGTTTAAGGGCTTCGTCTGACTCAAATGTTTCCACGCTTATCAGCTCAGACTTACGGAGGTCACATATCATAACCATGTGCAGGGTCAGCCTGTCAAAGGCTTTTTTGAGGTCGTCATGCGCCAGGCCGGCACATTTCATAATAATTTCATTTGTAACTGGTCCTCCTTCGGTCTCGATTGTTTCATTAAGTTCAACTTCGAGGCTTCGGGATTTGAGCTTTGCTTTTCGGATTTTTCGTTGCATAATGTTTCTTTTTGAAGTTCTTTTGCTATTCTGTATTTTTCAAGCAGGTGAACTGCTGCGCGCACTTTTGCTGATTCTGGGTCGCCCTTAGTATGAAGCAAGGTTACGCGCAGGAATTCATCCTCATCTATGATTGTTAAACATGCATCCAGCTTTATCACGGGAGTTTGATTGTGAGAAACTCTGTGGTACTTGTTTGCGGAGGGTAAAGCTGTTCACCTGTGTCGGAGTCTGCTATACTCATTCCTGGCTTAATTGATTTAAGGAAGATTTCCCTGTCTTTGACAGCCGTTTTAATTTCAGCTTCCTTTTCTTTCAGTTCATGGTATTGACTATCTCCACAGTTGGAAAAGTCATAAACTGTTCGGCTTGTCTTGGTGATACTGCAACCAAAAGCTTTGAAGGTTTTTTCCTTGTACTTTTCTGCCTCAATCTGAATGGCATCCTTGACATCTGGATGCTTTCTGATTGCGTTAACTGTTTCTTCCAGATTCTTGAGCATGATTTCAAGCTCCAGTGGATTCCGGAATCCAGATGTGATTTCATCCACGCACATCTGCACGAATGTCTCTCTTTCAGCTTTGTTGGCCGGGAGATAGGTGAATTGTGAAATTGCTGTTTCCATGGTTTAGGATTTTACGATTTGATAAATGTTACGTGTCAATTCAATGTCGTAGGTGGCATCATGAAGCTTTGATTCATCAATGCCTCCCAGGAGGAATGCTGCAACTGTCATAAGTTTGAAGTTGAGCATAGTTGATCTTTCGTTTAGGAGGTATTCAGTGGCCAATACCATTACGTCCAGAGGGTTTGACCAGAACCAACTGCCGAAGTACTTATCTCCGTTGCGCTCAAAAAAGGCACGGAGAAATCCATTGTCAAAGGCTGCATTATTCCATCCGGCCAGAAACGCTTTATCATTTTTGTTAAACTTGTCAATATAATTGAGAAGCATAGCAATGAATCTGCGGTAAACCTCTGCCTCAGATGGGTAGGCTCTGATCTCATCAATTGTTTTACCGGAGATTTTTATTGCATCCTGATCTATTTGCAGATGTGGAGCAGGATTGATTTTGAAGTCAAATGTTTTCACCGGTTCACCATCTATTTGGAGGATTCCTGAAAGCTGGTGCATGCCGTTGATTTTACTGTCGAGACCAGTTGTCTCGACGTCAAAAAATAGGATTTTTGTCATGA
>JAUYTB010000127.1 GCA_030695305.1 Bacteroidales bacterium | reverse complement strand
AACAAGTTTATCAAAATTGATAAAGTCGCTGTTTATCCCCTCCTCTCTCCACTTATCAATAAGTGCGGGAATAAAATAACAGCCCGGCTCAACTGTAATAACATGACCCGCCTTAAGCTCTTTACCCATTCTTAGCGATCTCAGCCCAAACATAGTTGCTCTCTTGTGAGTATCATCGTAGCCCACAAAATTTTCACCCAAATCCTCCATATCATGAACATCCATACCCATCTGATGTCCAAGCCCGTGTGGCATAAACAGAGCGTGTGCGCCTGCTGCTACCGCCTCATCTGCATCTCCCTTCATAAGTCCCAGGTTGATAAGTCCCTTCGCAAGAACCTTAGCTGCGGCAAGGTGAACCTCGCGGTAAGTTATTCCCGGCCTAATCATATCTATTGCCAGATTATTTGCAGTTGATACAATGGTATATATATCTCTCTGGCGTGGTGTGAACTTTCCTCCTGATGGAATTGTGCGGGTAAAATCGGATGCATAGTGCATATTAGTCTCGGCTCCCGCATCTATAACAAGCAGGCGTCCATCAGTAAGCACTTGATGATGTGAGTGATTATGAAGTGTCTCTCCATTTTGAGAGAGAATAATCGGGAATGATGGCATAGTGCCGTTAGATATTGAGATCCCCTCCATTATACCAACCAGTTCTTGTTCTACCATGCCTGTTTTAGCCATCTTCATGGCAGTAAAGTGCATCATATATCCAATATTGGCAGCTTTGTCCATCTCCTCAATTTCACAACTCTCCTTTATCTCTCTAAGCGCCACAACTCCCTTAATAAAGAGCTCTGATGCCATCTCCTTTAATTGAGAGAATGGGATCCCTAACATTGAGTTCAGCTTAATTTTGGTATTGTCTCTATATGGGGGAAGATAGTGAATCGCTCTCCCTTGTGCCTTAACTGTAGCGATATATCCCTCCAATTCATTATAGGGAAGTACCTTTACAACTCCCACTCTGGCAGCTTTATCGCTCATAGCCGGCTGAGGCCCCATCCAAATTATATCATCAATGCTTACATCATTTCCAAATAATATCTCCTCTCCGCTCTCTGCGTCAATCACTGCTGCAAGATCCGGCTGGTCCAATCCAAAGAAATAGAGAAAATTAGAGTCTTGTCTGAATCTGTATGTATTGGAGGGGTAGTTCATCCCAACCTCCGAATTGCCCATGAACAGCATAACTCCGCTGTTAACGCTCTTTGTGAGCTTTGCTCTCCTGTTTACATATACCTCTTTTGAAAACATACTCTTAATAGTTTTAAATCATTGTAACAAAGATAATATTATAAAAGATAAAAAAAAAGGGCTACCCTCACGGGCAACCCTTTCAGCAAACCAAGTAATATACTTAAATCACGTTACTGCATGTCCCACCATACAGGAACCGACCAAATATCAACGTCAAACGCCTTAGGATTTGAAGCCTTTAGCTGTGCGGAGTTGTAGTTCATCTCGTGAGAGATACTCATCATCCTTCTAAACCAATAGTTATCCTCAGATTTTGATGTTCCAGGAATCTTAGTGGCGTGAGTTGTTCCAAACTCAAAAGGTCTCTCAAAACCAGGATATACATTACCAAAGTTTCCTATGTTAGCGGCAGAGTAGTTGAATCTTCTCATATCGTTCCAGTTTTGCTGAGTCAATGACATAGCAATATACTTCTGCTGCATAATCTTAGCCATTGTAAGTTGTGCAGGAACCTGAACAACTGCTGCACTGGCAAGGAAAGCATTGATACTGGCTGTGCTCATAGGAGTTTTTGCCGGATTTTCGCTTCCTGTATAGGTTGCCAAGCTTAAGTTCATCAGCTCCATGTGAGCTTTGATACCCTCTTTATAAGCGATCAAAGCACCCGGTGCATCTCCCTGACGAAGTAGAACCTCCGCTTTGATAAACATCATCTCATGGTAAGTCATAACAAAAGTTGGAGACTCCGGTCTTGTAAGGAAAGATCCAGTGTTTAGGATTGTTCCGTCTGCAGCTTTCCAGAGACTCTCAGGTGAGGTTGCACCTGTCTTAGCGCAAAGAGCTCTCATACCAACATATACAGTATCTCCAAGACGAAGAGGATTTGTTGTGTTTATAAAGAATTTTTTTGTTGTAGTATTAAACGACATAAGCATAGGTCCGCCATTGAGACGAATATCGCTTGTAATCATATCTACACCCTTCGATCTTAAAAATCCCTTCTCAAAAGAGTTTGTAGTAGCATTCCAAACAAAATGGCTATGACGATAAGGTATTATCTTGGAAGCCCTTGGATCCTCAATACCGCTACCTCCTGCAAATGTGTTCTCCAGAAGATCTGTGTAGTATTTAGTATAGCGCTGACCATCGCTCCATGCTGTGGTGTTAAAGAGATAAGATGTCTTGAGTGGGTCTCCAAAAAGAACATCACCTACAACATCAGACAAATCATTAACATGGTTGATTACAGTACTCTGAGCATTGCTCTGAGGACCATTGGCTACAGCTGCCAAGATTGCTGTAGGGTTGTAGATAGACTTCTTAGACAAGTTATTGAGCCAACGAGCTTTAAGACCATGAATAAGTCTTACCCACTTCTGAACATCTCCGCCATTCCAGCTATCTCCCTTAGAGAGAGGTGTAGCGTTTGTCGGTTGTGTCCTCTGGAAATAGGTTAAAGCAATATCAAGCTCCTCCATACAACCTTCGAAGATAGTCTTTCCATCGTCAAACTTTGGAGTAAGACCTGCTCCAAGAGCCTCTTTATAAGGCATCTCGCCGTACCAGTCTAGCATAAGCATAAAGCCCATTGCTCTAAGGGTATAAGCAGCTCCAATATAGTGCCATGCCTCTTCTTTCTCTGCAGTGGCTATCATATCTCCGATATTACAAGCTCCACCAACAAACCATTGCTGATAAGGGGTAGTAGAGGATGCCTGTGCCGGGTTCCAGCCCGCAAGAAGACCATTTGCAATTGTAGGTGCATGGTTGGTGATTGTTCCGGTAATAAGACCGGCACGCATACTTGCAGAGCCGTATGCATACTGGTAGTGGTGCTGAATCCATGGTAGTCTCGCATCAACCGATGCTACCAGATTGGTTGGTGAATTGGGATTGACATTTATGTCGAGCCACTTTTCACAAGAACTTAAGCTTAATGCCAATAGTGAAATTAAACCAAGTTTAAATATACTTTTCATAATCATATTCATTTTAATATTTAACCCTTAGAATGTCAAGTTCAATCCAACAGACATACCTGCAGTAGCAGGAACACCTGCAAAGTCAATACCCGCAGAGCTGGATCCTATAACACCCGATCCTGCTACACTGGTTTCCGGATCCATACCTTTGTAGTTAGTCAACAGCCATAGGTTTGTTCCCTGAAGAGTTACAGTAAGCCCCTTGATTACATTCTGCCTCTTGATAATATCCTGAGGAAGAGTGTATGAAAGATAAACCGAACGCAAACGTAACCAGTTGGTCTTAGTTATATAATTTGCTGTTTCAAGAGGGTAAGTAGATGCCCAATACTTTCTTATAATATCCGAACCGTAGTTCTGAGCACCTGCAATCGTATATTTTTCGTTTGCATTATAAGTAACAGTTTTTGGCTCAAACTCCTTGCTTACAGGGTTCTGAGATACTCCGGTAATAGTCAATGACTCTCTGTCCATAGATCTCTGGCTCATCCCTGCCATTGTCATAAAGTAATCTGTTCCGTTGAAGATATCTCCACCAACTCTCAAATCCAAAAGGAACGAAAGGTTGAAGTTCTTATATTGGAAACTGTTGTTAAGACCGCCTGTGAATGATGGCTCCCTGTCACCAACCATTTTGGTTGTTAGGTTATCACTTAGAGGCATTCCTGTATTCCAGTCCATAATTACATTACCATTGTCATCCCTTCTCCAGGTAGATCCCGAGATTCCAAAGAAAACTCCATTATTGAATGAGGCTGCTTTTGCATTACCATACTGAACATCTGTTACATAAAGAACATCCTGTCCTGTAAGTAGATTAGAAACTGTTCCGCGGTTACCTGCAAGGTTAAGTGTTACATCCCATGTAAAGTTCTTGTTGGTAATAGGTAAGGCGTTTAGAGAAAGCTCCATACCCTTGTTTACAATCCTACCCACGTTAACAGAGAGAAGGATATAACCTGTAGATTGACCAAGACGTGGAGTTGTTATCTGGTTCTTACTCTCATTCTGATAGTAAGTAAAGTCAAATCCAAAACGTCCGTTAAAGAAACGTGCCTCAAGACCTGCCTCAATTGACTCTGTAATCTCCGGCATCAGATAAGGGTTACCACGTGTCCAGCTGTTACCTACACCTGTTCCTGCAAGAAATACTCTTGGAGCCCAAAGTGTGGTGCTGGTAGCATAAGGAGATGTATCTTTACCTACCCTCGCCCATGAACCTCTTATCTTAGCAAATGAAAGAACATCGTTCTTAGGTATCAGTTCGGAGAAGATAAGACTACCACCAACAGATGGATAGAAGTACGACCAGTCTTCCTGAGGAAGTGTTGATGTCCAGTCATTTCTTCCTGTTACGGTTAGGTATGCTATACTCTTGTAAGCGGCTCTGAACTCACCAAATATACCCATAAGTCTCCTTTGAGAGAATGTAGTTTGTGCAAATTTGTCAGAGTCATTTATATTACCAAAGCTAAAGAAACCCGGAGTAATAAATTTATATCCGTGCATACCGTCATTCTTTGTCTTTGTATCCTCAATCGACTGTCCTAAAAGGAGATTAAAGTCAAAGTCAGCGATCTTCTTATTGAAGTTCATCATAAGGTTAGATGAAACATACTCATAATTGATTGTAGCGTGGCTTAGACGTCCACCCTGATATGTCTCTCTAACTGCACTACCCGGTGCAATAAATGTATAATCGAACTTATTATAGGTATCAATACCTGCTCTGTAGCTGATATCAAACCAGTCTGTAACTTTGTATGATGCGTTAATCGAACCTGTAAGACGTTTGTTCTCGTCATACATTCTGTTCTTATTGATAATCCAGTAAGGGTTCTCAACATCATCTGCAAGTGGCTGAAGGCCTTCGAACATACGATATTTAGAGCCATCCTCTTTAAGGTAACGTGACATATTCTCACTTCTTGCCCATCCGTAAAGAGCTGTCATGGTACCGTTTCCGCCACCACCCCAAAGACCGTCGGTAGTAAGAGTTTTGTCTGTTACTGCAGATGAATAGGCCACATTTGCACCTACTGTGAATTTACCAAATTTCTGATCGCCATTAAAACGGAATGTGTTTTTACTGAATCCTGTCTCAGGAATAATACCCTCCTGATCGAAACGTGAGGCAGAGAGGAAGAATGTTCCTGTCTTGGTTCCTCCGGATACATTTACACTGTTATCATAAACAACACCATTCTTGAAGAAATCTTCGATATTGTTGTACAACTTATCACTTCCGGAGATCTTGTCACCCCATGATTGTGTAGTGTAGTCACTAAACAAACCTGCCTGGTTGTACATACCTCTTTTATACATATCCTGCTGTTCAGGAAATCTGTTTACCCAGCTGGTAGATAGTTTTGAGCTGAAAGTAACCCTAGTTGCTCCCTCAGCACCCTTTTTGGTTGTTATCAAAATAACTCCCGGGGCTGCTTTTGAACCGTAAAGGGCTGTAGCGGCAGGTCCTTTAAGAACAGACATGCTCTCAATATCCTCCGGATTGATGTCCATTATACGGTTACTGTTAGTAGTCGATCCTCTTGTAGCACCGTCAAAACCACTGTTACCGCCAATTGGGGTTGAGTTGTCATAGATAATTCCGTCAACTACAAAAAGCGGCTGGTTATCTCTCTCAAGAGATGTACCACCACGGATAATAATCTGAGCACCCGCACCGGCTGCACCACTGGACTGAGTAACATTCACACCGGCAATTTTACCTGATAGTGAATTGATTACATTTGATGTCTTATTCTTTAGGATCTCGTCACTCTTGATCTCCTGAACCGAGTATCCAAGAGCCTTTCTCTCTCTCTTAATACCAAGAGCGGTAACAACAAGTTCGTCCAAAAGAAGAGCATCCTCCTCCATTGTAAGGTTGATAACAGCCCTGTTATTTACAGATACTCTCTCGGTCTTCATTCCAATTGCAGAGAATACAAGAATACCGTCACCGGGAACGCTAATTGCAAAAGTTCCGTCCAGATCGGTAGCAACACCTGTTCTGGTTCCATCCAACATAACGGAGACACCCATTAGTGGAAGATTTGTTTTGTCAATAACTTTTCCGGTAACCCTTATGTTCTGTGCAAACAGAGTTCCCGATAATAGAACTAAGGCGAATACCGACAGCATAAAGCGCATACACCGTACGGTTAGTTTGTGTGAAACATACATAAATTAAATTTTTAGGTTAACGATTGATTTATAAAATGGTCTTTATTTGTTAATAATTGAAATATTATGGGCAATAATTATTACAATTTAGAAGTTTTCTTTTTATGTTACGAGCAATTATTTACAATTTCCTTAGCTATATCTACGATTCAAATTATGTAAAATTAATATTAATATTTTAAAAACCCTATAAAAAAAATCTTTTTAAATGAATAGTCCTAACATTTTCACCCTATTTAAAGCAAAAATATTTGAATACTGAAGCGTTTTTAAAATTCCAGGCGAAGTTGAGCTACCTCTATAATTATTATCATTACAATTTTTTGACTTTGCCAGTGTTTGAGGTAACTATTTAATTTACTAATACATAAAATTGCCTGTTTTCCAATTATGGAAAACTGCGTTTTATATCTATCTAATTAACTAACAAACACATCAAACTCTGGTAAAGCCCATCCCCCAACGGGCTGCAATTCAGCTCCGAGATTATTTGCCATCTTATTGCTATACAACAAGTTAAGCCTAACTCTTAAAATAACCTAACTCCTTGATATTCTGCAAAAAGGCAAATAATCTCAGAGCTGAAAATTTTTCTCACAGAAGGAACGCCAATCTCCCCACGGGCTTTAAATAAACCCTTAGCACAAGTAGGGCAAACTCAGCCGCCAATTATTCATTTCCCCAGCAAACCTCACAGCAGGAACGCAAATCTCCCCACGGGCTGTAAATAAACCCTTAGCACAAGTAGGGCAAACTCAGCCGCCAATTATTCATTTCCCCAGCAAACCTCACAGCAGGAACGCAAATCTCCCCACG
>JAUYTB010000123.1 GCA_030695305.1 Bacteroidales bacterium | reverse complement strand
GAATGGAGAATGGTCTTTGCCAGAGTTTGATGTAACTATTTAATATAAAAACATATAAAAATGCCAGTTTTCCAATTTTGGAAAACTGCGTTTTTGAAATATGTAATTAACATACAGATACATCAAACTCTGGCAAAGCAGGTCTCTCCAAGTACTTTGCTATTTGTTACAAAAAAACGGCGATGAGATTCTTTTTAGCCAATCAGTCAGATACCCTGCTATATTTTCCATACCGGAGTAGTTAATCTTATCTTCTGTATCTTCAGGAGTATGTATCTCCTTTGGGATACCTGTATAAAATTGAATAGTTGGAATTCGGGAAAGATTAAAATGGTAAGAGTCACTCATGATACCTTTATCTTTAATAAGTTTGAGATTGCTTTCCAATTGAGGAATATGCTTTATAGCCTTTTGTTTATCAATTCCTGAGTAGTGGTAATACAGAGAGTCACCCTTTAGTCCTCCAAGTAAATCCAGGTTTACCATTAATTCAATACTGTCTTTTGGAAAGGATAGGTTTTCTAAAAAAAAATTTGAACCAGCTATCTTTCTCTCCTCTGCTCCAAAAGCTATGAAGATAATATTATGATATGTCTCCTCATATCTTAAATTCTTAGCTAACTCAAGCATCATTGCAACTCCCGAGGCATTGTCATTGGCTCCTGGGTGAATTGCTCCCTTTTTAATGCCTATATGATCGTAGTGTGCCCCGATAATTATGTATCTACCACTCTCTCCTAGTTTAACTCCAATGATGTTAGATGTTTGTACAATGTTTTGAAATCTTTTAGCATCTATTTCTATATCATATTCAAGAGGTATCTGAGGGATAATTTGCTTGTTTGCAACTGAACTGTTATAATGATTATACTCCTCTTTTGAGAAGATTCTAAAAAAGTCAGATGTATCAATTTGGATTTTAATAACTTTGTCTTTCGTATTATTATCTATTGGTGTGATGAGTGGAGCACTTCTCATCCTGATGAATTTTCTATTCTCTGGGTGACTTTCGTACTTGTTTAAAAGGTAAATTAATGATGATACTCCAACCGGTTGTAAGTCGAATAAAGTTATCGTTTTAAAGGATTTTAGCCAATTAGATACTTCGGCGTTGTGCTTAATGAATGTTTTAAGAGGGTACATTATAACAGCTTTGTCTTGGAGAGTGCCATCAGTCAACACAACACTATCTAGGCCGTAGCCAATAAAAGAACATTTTGCCTTTACTATACCGGTCTGAAAATGATTGCTTAGACCAAAATTAGTGATAGTATTAACTGACGAGTCCTTCAAATTAATAAATCTCAAAACTCCTTCATAATATGTTGAAAAAGTAAATTCGAAAGGATGTAAATAGGACTCACAACCTTCATGGTATTGCAAGTTATTTAAATAGAATTGTTCAGAAATGTAGAATTGGGCTAGAGAATCTTCAATTGTCCCGGGTAGCCTGCCTGCCATTTTTTCGGAAGATAAGTGCCTAACAACTTCTCTCATTGAAGATTGAGCGTATACATTGCAACTTATCAGACATGCAAAAAGGGATAAAAAGATAATAGGAAGTTTAAATATTTTTTTCATATTCATACTTATTTTATCTTATACAAATAGTTTATAATCAAATCATTCTAAACAAATATACTATATTGTTTTCTAAAAACAAAAAAACACCTTGGCAAGGGTTGTGGACCTTGCCCGTTGTGCTAAGGGTTTATAAGCCCGTAACGTGTAAACAAAGCGTTCCTGCTGTGAGAATCCACAAAAGTCTTTAAGGTCCACAACCCTTGCCAAGGTAGTTCGCCAATTTATTTATATATTTGACAATTTAACGACGTTAATTCAATATGAATATTTATAAACTAGGATCTGCTTTAATTTTTTTATTTTTCTCAAATTATATTAACTCTCAAAGTATTAAAAATGAATTTTCTCCTAAGTTTGATGCAAGCATAAAAACGAAATACGAGTATGCATTCGAGACAGATATGTCCAGGTTTTCTGTTAGGAACTCTAGGATGGGGATCTCCGGAAATATTTCACTTCCGGTTAGTTATAGAGTTCAGGTTGAGTTAAGTAGTGAAGGGAAGTTCGAAGTTCTTGATTTGTCTGCAAATATTAATATTTTCAAAGGTTTTAGTGTAACATTAGGACAGACAGGACTACCAATTTTTAATTCATATATAATTACACCATCTCAGA
>JAUYTB010000122.1 GCA_030695305.1 Bacteroidales bacterium | reverse complement strand
TGTAGTAGTACTTATACTCAAAATTAGCAGAACAAACCGATTATTGCTATTTTTTTTAAGAATTTAATCTATACTATCTACTAATATCATTAAAAAAGTTGCATCAAAATTGCCATTTTAAAGATTTATGATGTATATATAATGCTGAAAGACAATATAATTTTATTAAGAAATAGATATCATATAATAACTGAAGTTGTTTAGCCCCCATTTTTATATCTTTGTATGCTATGCAATATATGTTCAAAAATCATATATATATATCAGATAAAAAATATGCCTTTAAAGATATCTTTAAAGACTTTTACGCTTCCCAGTTATTCTTTGCCATGAGATTAATTTCGAGCAAACATGATGCAGAGGATATTGTCCAGGATGTTTTTCTTAGTATATGGAGGGCAAAACCTATATTCAAAAATGAGATTGCGTTTAAAGCCTATCTATATCTCTCTACAAGAAACAAATGCATAGATTTTTTGAAAAGAAAAAGGCCGGTCTATGAGTCTGTTGATTATGCAAAGGATATACCAAATGAGATTGACTATTTAGTTAAGGAGGAGGCATTCAGACTTTTAGATTTAGCGATTAAAAAATTACCACCTCAAACCAGAGAGGTAATAAACTTATCCCTTAAAGGGTATTCTGTTCTGGAAGTTGCAGACAAACTCAATGTGTCAGTCAATACGATTAAAACATTAAAATCAAGGGCTTATAAAGTATTAAAAGAGACTTACGGAGACGCACTAATCTTAATAATGATATCTTATACCTCATTTTAATATAATCTCATATTATATCTCTTTTAATTATATTTGCCGATGTATGAACAGTAACTATATCTATATTGCCAATAAGAAGTATGCTTTTAAAGCTCTTTTTAGCGAGTTTTATGCATCTCAGGTAATGTTTTCTATTAAAATAGTTGGCAATAAGCAGGATGCTGAAGATATAGTACAAGAGGTTTTTTTGAGTATTTGGAAATCTAATTCAAGTTTTAAAAATGAGATAGCTTTCAGAGCATATTTATATCTGTCTACAAGAAATAAGTGCATTGATTTTCTTCGAAAAAAGCGTCTTGTTAATAAGGAGATTGATGTTAACGTAATTTCGGAAGAGGAGATAGATCATATAGTCAGAGGGGAGGCATATATGCTTTTATATAAAGCGATTGAAAAACTACCTCCACAAGCAAAGAGGGTAATAGTAAGATCTATGAAAGGGTTGACCGTACAGGAGGTGGCAGACTCTCTTAATATTTCGGTCAATACTGTAAAGTCTTTAAAATTAAGAGCATATAGGACTTTAAGAGATTTGTACGGAGATGTTTTTATTATATTTATCTCTACACTAATGCTTCATTAATATTATAACATTCAATATTGAATTGAGCTTTTGCTATATAGACAATAGTAAAATTACAGCAAAAATCTTATATTTTTTAAATTTTCATCTTTTTTACTCACCCTGTTTTGGATTTATTACGTTTTTGTATAAAACTGATAGATCATATGAAATTTTTATTTTTAATTTTCTTCTCGCTCACGCTAACTTTAAATTTGGATGCTCAAATAACGAGTAAAGAGCTAGCAAACTATGGTTTGGCAGAGAGGTTTTCAACTAAAAAAGTTAGTAAGCTAATCTTTTC
>JAUYTB010000119.1 GCA_030695305.1 Bacteroidales bacterium | reverse complement strand
GACCTTATGTAGACGGCCCTACTCCAACATCTTTGGTATTTGAGAACACTAAAGGGACAGAGCTTATTGGCAAACCTTATCTTCTAACCAAGTCAAAGAAGAAATTTGATGAAATGTTTGGGATGGAGATTGGTATTTGCGAAGAGAGTGTTATAGTTGCGCAGAAAATAAGGGTTACATCTGCAGATTCGGTAACAATAATTGCTATTATCGAGTGGCAGGCGTGTGATAACCAGTCATGCCTACCTCCAACAGATAAAGAGTTTAAAATCAAATTGCCCGGAATAGGTAAAAAAGCAGTAACTGCTCCCGTTACATCTGCATCTACTCCTGCATCTGCAAAACCAGAGAGCAAACAGGCCACAACGGAGATAAAAGAGGAGCAACTGGTAATTGCGGACACACTAGCAACTGAACAAGATAACATAGAGGTAGCAGTTGAAGAGTCTGCCTCATCATCGGTTGAACTGATCTCCGAACCGACTGAGAAGCCACCTCACAAATCTATATGGGGGGTAGTAATTGAGGCAATAATCTGGGGTTTTGTTGCATTGCTTACACCGTGTGTTTTTCCTATGGTTCCAATGACTGTCTCCTTTTTTCTCAAGAACAGCCACTCAAATGCAAACAGTGAATCAAACGACCCTAAAGCAGCAAAGAGAAAATCTGCAAACGGAAGGGTTATGGCATCTTTTTTTGGAGCTTCAATAATTCTTCTATATACTCTCCCTATTGCTGCTATAATATTGATAACATATTTTGCCGGAGGTGAAGCTGTTACTGCAGATATATTTAATTGGCTTGCAACTCATTGGTTTCCTAATGTTCTCTTCTTCTTAATCTTTATGGTTTTTGCCGCATCATTTTTTGGTGCATTTGAGATAGTTCTTCCAAGCTGGCTTGTTAACAAAACCGACTCAAAATCTGATAAGGGGGGCTATATAGGGGTCTTCTTTATGGCTCTGACTCTTGTTTTGGTATCATTCTCCTGTACAGGTCCTATCGTTGGAACAATCTTGATTAAATCTACACAGGGTGAGATTTGGGAACCTATAATCACAATGTTTGCATTCTCGGCAGCATTTGCAATACCTTTTACAATATTTGCATTTGCTCCATCTCTGCTAAAAGATCTTCCAAAATCGGGAGGTTGGCTAAATTCTGTTAAGGTGGTTCTTGGATTTATTGAGGTGGCATTAGGATTCAAATTCCTTAGTGTTGCCGATCAGACTTATCACTGGGGTCTTCTGGACAGAGAGGTTTATCTTGCTATATGGATTGTAACTTTTACGCTGATGGGATTCTATCTTTTGGGTAAGTTAAGGTTTGCTCATGATACTCCGGAGCAGCATATAACTGTTAAAAGATTGACTTTCTCAATTATAACATTCACTTTTGTGGTATATATGATTCCCGGAATGTGGGGTGCACCTCTAAAGGCACTATCGGGATATCTGCCTCCTATTGCAACTCAGGATTTTAAAACAGCACAATTTGAAGATCTTAAAACAATCAGTATCAATACCGGGTCTGGTACCGGTGGAGTTACCGGTGGATTGGATTTTAAGCCAAAATATAGTGACTTCCTCAAATTACCTCACAATCTTGCAGGAATCTATCAATACTCAGAAGGTATTGAGTATGCAAAAAGGGTAGGCAAACCCGTTTTCGTTGACTTTACAGGGCACGGATGTGTTAATTGCCGTGAAATGGAGTCCAGAGTGTGGTCAGATCCAAGAGTACTTAAGCTTTTAAGAGAAAAGTTTGTAATTCTGGCTCTGTATGCAGATGATAAGAAGGAGGCAGATGAAGAGGATTGGATAACTACCGAGAGTGGAAGAGTAATAAAGAGTATTGGTAAGATTAATTCACATCTTGCAATGACTAAATATGGAGTTAATGCTCAACCGTACTATGCAATAATTGACCCTGAAACCGAGGAGCATCTGGTTAAACCAAGAGGTTATAATCTTGATGTTAATCTATTTATTAAATTTCTTGAGGAGGGGGCAGCAAATTATAAGAGATAAAATTTGGTTTTGTGATTGTTACCGAATTTTTTGAGTGGCAGAGGTGAGAGATTCTTGAGGCGATGGATTTGTGAGTTAAGTTAATGGTTAATGGTTAGGTGGGAAAGGCCGGAGTTGTGTCCGGCCTTTTTTAATTATACTAAAATGAGATGATTCGCCTAATATCCCAAATTAAGGGATTTACCAAATTCAACTGAGTCTGTGCAGGTGACAAAAGAGAAGATTGTCGTCATTATCTCTAAGGTGCATCCCGTTTCCCTGGCAATATCTGAAATGAGCGCATTTTTCGCATACTCCCTTTTTTGCCCACTCTCTGTTGCGGAATTTCTCATATCTGTTATTCCACACATCCATAAAGGAGTCTTTATAGATGTTTCCCTGGCTTAACTCCGCTCTTATGCTTGGGCATGCCCCTATTGAGCCGTCGGAGAGTATTCCGGAGACTGTAACACCGGCGTTGCACATATAGAAGTTATCCCTCACCTCTGCCTCATATCCTCCCAGAAAACCTTCACACCCATATGAGCACTCTATCCTCCCCTCTACTCTTGTTTGAGCTATAAAGTCCATAAGGGTTCTAAAATCTGCAGACTCAAGCTTGACTCTCTTATCGTTTGCTGCCCTGCCTACCGGAAAAACGGTAAAGAGTCTCCATCTTTTGACTCCCATAGAGATAAGATACTCTTTGAAACTGTCTAGGTAATTAATATTCATTGGAGTGACGCAGGTTACCACATCCCATAAAATCTCACTTGAAACTTCCGGATGGCAAAGGAGTTTAACTGCTCTCTCTGCATTTGCAAAGCTTCTGATATCTCCCCTCATTTTATTGTGTTCCGGTTCAAAACCATCAAGACTGACAGTTAGAGTGTGTATCCCGGACTCCATAAGCGAATTTAGCCTCTTTTGGTCCAGCAACATTCCATTTGTAACAACTCCCCATGGGAAACCCATCTTGTAAAGCTCTAATCCACAGCTATCTATATCCTCTCTAATTAGCGCCTCGCCTCCGGTAAAGATTATCAATACATTGTTTGGATTAACAGACTCTCTTATCTCTTGTGCCACCTTTAAAAAATCTGCAACAGGCATCTCAGATTTTGCAGCCACTTTTTTGCAGTCACTGCCGCAATGGATACAATTAAGATTACACCTGAGGGTGCACTCCCAAAAAAGCGCCTTAAGCGGATGATTTTTCACAAGAGTTTCTCTCTGCAATCTAAAGATCTCCAGGGCTGCCCGTTTTCTCCAGCCAATGTGATCGCTCTTTAAATGAGACATCACTACTCTTCCAGTTTAACTACAATCTCTTTAACTGCCTCTCCGGAATACCACCTTTTGTCTCCACCCTTCAACTCGTTTTGCAGAATTTTAAAGCTTTGTGTTTTTGCCTTATACACTCCGTTTGCCGGGCCGTCAATATCGGAGAAATTTAGAGTAAAATTTTGATCTTCCGGCATAACAAATTCAAAACTCTTTGCAAACTCTCCGTTACTTCCCGATATCTGATTTGCAAAGTCAATCCTGCTGCTTAGATGATTTCCACTTCTCTCAATTACAATCTGAATGCCGGGAATTGCAACACCCTGCTCATTTGTAACACGCCCTTTTACAGTATATTTTGCATGAGGAGTACCATATTCACATCTCGGTTCAATTTTATCACAAGATGAGAAGCCAATCAGAGTCAATAGACCACTCATGATCCAGGCAGAAACTTTTAAATAGTTTATTTTCATGATTTATAACTTTACTATAAGATGCATTTTGGTATATTTTCGCTGCATAAAAAAATCCCTGAAACATATTATTTCAGGGATTTTACCAAATTCATCTCTTTTAGGAGTGGTGCCACCAGGAATCGAACCGGGGACACAAGGATTTTCAGTCCTTTGCTCTACCAACTGAGCTATGGCACCATTTGGTTTGGGAGTGCAAAAGTAGCACTATTTTTGATTTTTACAAAAAAATATTCTCCATTTATTCTATCTTTGCAACAAATTAAAAAAAATTCTATGGCAAATACATCTGATTTTAAAAACGGACTCTGTATCGACTTCAATGGTAAACCATGTTCTATTATTTGGTTTCAGCACGTTAAACCAGGCAAAGGGGGCGCATTTGTTAAGGTAAAGATGAGAAATCTGGAGAATGGAAAGATTCTTGAAAACACCTACAACGCCGGTGAAAAAATCGAGATTATTAATGTGGAGAGAAGGCCATACCAGTTCCTTTACAAAGATGATATGGGGTGCAATTTTATGCACAACGAAACCTTTGAGCAGGTGAGTATAAACCCTGATATGATTGACAATGTAGATCTTATGAAAGAGGGCCAGTATGTGGAGATGATGTTTCTGGCAGATGTGGAGAGAGTCCTTACTTGCGAACTGCCTCCTTTTGTTGAGATGGAGATCACCTACACAGAGCCCGCTGTAAAGGGAGATACCGCCTCTACCAACGCAATGAAAGCAGCAACGGTGGAGACAGGAGCAGAGGTTATGGTTCCACTCTTTATTAATCAGGGAGAGAGGATCAAAGTTGATACCAGGACCAGAAGTTACTCCGAGCGTTGCAAATCTTAACGACAACTCTAGTTTCCTAACCATCTATACATAAAATTATGAGATATATAACACTCATACTACTCTCCATTCTGCTTACCGCATGCGGAGAGTCGTTATCTTACAAAATGCCGGACAGAGCATTGATAGAGAGAGCATTCGAAAAAGGGGACTTTACCGAAGCCTCTAAGATGGCCGCCCTCTATCTTGCTAACGATACACTATCTCCTGTTGAGAGGTATGAGATTAATTTCATGATCGACCTAATGAAGAGAATCCGAAAAGATTTCTCACAACAAGACACCTCTGTTATCTCATATATCAAAAGGCACTATCCCGGGGTTACAATGGAGGAGATAGAGAGATGGGAGAAGAGCAATGCATTAGAGAACATGATTATAGATGGAGAGAAGCTCTACTTTAACTCTGCAGGAAGAAACCTGTTTCGTATCGACACTGCCGCCGCAAAACATTTTAAATATCCTAATGGAGGGCAAAGTGATAGTCTTACAAGGTTTTTATCGTGGCATATTCCTATGCTGGTAAGAGATGCCCAAAGCAATAAAAGTGTTTACTTCTCCCCTATTAAGATGAGAATTACCTACACTCTCACAGTAAAGGCAGATGAGGTACCTGAGGGTGAAGTTATCAGGGTTTGGATGCCTTTTCCAAGAGGGGATGCTAAATCTCACAAAGATATACAGCTACACTCTACATCTGACCCTAACTACATTATCTCTCCTGACACATATGCACACAAAAGTATCTATATGGAGGACAAGGCGACAAAAGGAGAGCCAACAGCTTTTAGCTACCAGTTTAGCTACACATCATATGCACAGTTTCATCTTTTTAAACCAAACGAAGTAAAAGAGTACGATACAACATCTGCCTTGTATAAAGAGTTTACAAAAGAGAGAGCGCCTCATACCATTTTTAGCAAAAACATCAAAGATGCTGTAATTGATGCAGTTGGAGATGAGACTAACCCCTATCTTAAGGCAAGAAAAATATATGAGTGGATAGATATGCGATTCCCGTGGGCAAGCGCAAGAGAGTACTCTACTATCCCAAATATTCCCGAGTATGTACTTGCAAACCGTCACGGTGATTGTGGTCAGGTGGCTCTTCTTTTTATAACAATGGCAAGAGCAGCAGGCATCCCTGCAAAATGGCAATCGGGATGGATGATGCACCCCGGCAATAAGAGTCTGCACGACTGGGCCGAAGCATATTTTGAGGGTATTGGATGGGTACCTGTAGATCAATCTTTTGGCAGAGTTAAGAGCTCCAAAGGTGATGATGACTCATACTTCTTCTTTACAAAAGGGATGGATGCATACAGATTGATAGTGAATGACGATATCTCGCAGGAGTTCTTTCCTGCCAAAATACATCACAGGAGTGAGACAGTAGATTTTCAGAGAGGAGAGGTTGAATGGAGAGGAGAGAATCTATACTTTGGCAGATGGAGATACAATATGGATATAGAATATCTTGATTAACAAATAATTCAACAAAAAAGAGGCTGTCTACAATTAGGCAGCCTCTTTTTTTAATTGCTGGTTACTATTTGAAAATATAGTTGATTTTAAAGAATTCATCTACAGTTTTTACAAGTTGTTCTGCCGTTACTTTTCTTACAGATGGTTCACGTCTGCAATCTGAGTGAAACTCAAGCTGAATAGCATCTATAGTTCCACTTGTACCTGAGCCATGAATCTTTGTTATGTATCCCCCGCTAAAATAGGGTGTCTCTGCCGGGGAGGGGCTCTGTTTAGAAGGAATAGATGCAACTCCGTTGTTGTAAAAGATTGTCCCAAAAGAGTTATCTCCTCTGATAAGTTGTGAGAAGGTGGTTTTTGAACTGACACTCTTGTAGAGATTATATATCCCGGATGAGGCCGCAACGCTCTCCTTATTTAACTCGTTATCATTCAAATTAAGAACGGAAGAGCTTAGTTGATAACCAATCTCAACCTCCTGCTTTGCATGACCATGTGAGTGAAAATCGAGGATCAACCCCGTTCCGAAACTCTTTGTTACACTTGATTTTGCCTCTATAATAAAGTCGTGATATTTATCATATACACTCTTTGTAGCTGTGCTCCCCTGAGGAATTGCATACTCAGTCTGACGATTCATATCTACATACGTTCTTTTTAGTTTGCAGTATATTATATGAGCATATTTTCCTGTTCTGGCAAAAACAATAGAGTCGACCAGCTCTCCCAGTTCGGGTGTATATGTGTCATAAACAGTTGTGAATGAAGGGTCAGGGCAATTTTCTTTGGTTCTTACCGGAAGATTATCTGTTACAAGAGAGCCGCCATGAGGTATTGATATTATCAGTGGATAATTACCTGTACGGTATTCGATAAACCCGGTATCGTATTTGACACGCTTAAAGCCCTGCTGTGGCTCTTCTTTGATTACAGGTTTCTCTTGTGAAGCAGGTGGCTGAATTGTTTTTCCGCAACCGGTGAGATTAAGTGCCGCTAATAACAGCGCCGAATAGATTACCCCCTTAATAACTAATCTGTAATGACTCACTCTTGACATAATGTTCATTTAATAAAATTTTTATCAATATAATCACAAATATCTTTTCCTAATGTTCTCATCTTTTTTTCATCTACACCATCTCTTCTCCATATCTCCATCTCTTTGGCACTCTTTTCAAAGATATTCTCCTCTATTGGAGCAAGAATCTGCATATAACCTGTCCCGTTACTATTATATAAAGTTTTAATATTCAGATATTTTTCCCCGTTTCCACGCTCTACAGAGAAGACTCTCTCCTTGAGTACAAGTGCCATATCACACATCCTTGAGTTGTATGACCCATCCCGTTTTCTTAACAGATAAGGGATGTCGTCACCCATCTTTACCCATGCAGGAATTGCAACGGAGGTTGGAGGGTATCCCAAAACAGCCCAGAAGGTTGTTAGGGATGGGTCCTCTCCTGGCTTTACCCCTTGAATGACACAGGTGTTGGCTGTGCTTTTTCTGGGGATAAAGTCTGAATCAGGAACATACCCTGTTGTAAAGAGTTTCAAAACATCTGCGTTTTTAAAATCAACTCCCATAAGGGAATGGTAGAAAGATCTGGAGAGGTTATTTAGTATCCATTGAACCGAAAACTCCTTTGCAGGAGCTCCCCTTGCAAAGATATCAGATGCTGTCTGATATCTAATATATCCCTGCCCTTTTTCATATATTCCATTATATGAGAAGTTTGTGTAAACAAGATAACCATTGGGGGCTACAGAGGGGTTGTTCACATCCAACATATAGTACCCGTTTGAGTGAGTCTCAAAGAATGCAGCACCACCAGTGGCATCAATAACACCATAATTTGCAGAGACCTTCATAGGGCGCGCAAGAGTGTCAAGGAAGTGGCGAAACTCCTCTACACTCCTGCAAACCTCAAGAGCTCTTCTCATAAGAGCACCATTATTAGATCCGCTAATCTCCTCACTAATATTGTATGACATTGTGTTCATGATAGAGAAGCCGTGTGAGTTTGTCCCTACCCAGATACTAGCCTTTGTCTCATCTATGGCATCACTCCTGACAACGCCAATAAGCGGATACCCTCTAAAAGCTGAGTAGATAAGACGATGATTCATGTTTTGGGTATCTGTGTTTTTCCACATAAGCGGACGGCCATCCTTAGTCGCTTTTCCAGTAATTATCACGGATGTACAGGATATTGCCTCAAAAGGAGCTGTCAGCAACACTGTAATTAATATTAAAAGAAGATTAAGCTTTTTCATAATATTGGGTTAAACAATTTTTAGATAGGGTTTTGAAGCAGTTTGCTATTTGCACTAACCTCTGCCTCCGGGAAGAGCCACTGCCACTCTTTATGTCCAGCTGCTCTGAATCTATTTGCCTCTCCCATACCCTGTTCGTCATACATATTATAGTTAGATGCAAGAGGATCCACATTAGTTGGCATTACAGTGCTACTGTTCCATCCACCTTGATTATAACCATCCCTTGGCTTTGGACCTCTGTCAAGAGGTAAATTTAACCTCTTTAGATCGAACCATCTGAATCCTTCTGCCCAAAGTTCAATCCTGCGTTGAGTCATAATCTCCTCAAGAAGGTCATCTCCTGTTTTTGTTGACAAAACATATGCAGGGTCTCGGTGCTTTGCCAGTGGGAAAAGGGCATTAGCCGCATCACCCCATTTAGACTGTCTGGCAAGTGCCTCTGCCTCAATAAGCATTAGCTCCGGCAATCTTATATAAGCAAGATCGGCACATTTGTCGGTATTGTTTGTGAGCAACCATTTATTGGACATAAAGTTTCTTTTATTCCCATTTGGCGGGATAATCGGCTGAGGAATAAAGTTTCTATCCTGTGCTCTTGGGAACCACACGCTCTTTCTTACATCTGTGGATGATATTTTGTTATACAGAAGATTATAAATTGCTCTTGGGGTATTCCTATTGTAACTTACATTCATATTTGATATAAAGCTGTGCCAGTCTCTAAGACTACCCGCCTGATCCTGAATCGCATACTTTCCCCATATCCACTCGGTATTATTCATATCACTCATCCTTTGGTCGATGGTTACATAGGTGTTACTCTGAAGCGATCTGCCTGAGAGAGTAATCACCTCTCTTGCTACAGCTGCCGCCTCAGACCATCTGCCCTGCACCATCAGCACTCTTGCCTTAATTGTTCTGGCCACATGGACGTCTATATGAGATCTATTCTCCTTTTTAACAGTAAGACTCTTCATAAGGTTAATTGCCTCATCCAGATCTTCATTTATCTGTTTATAAACATCTTCTACCGAAGATCTTGGTAGGGGCTCAAGCAGATTATCGGTTTTAAGAATAACTCCCGGTTGAGTGTTCTGCTCTCCACGTCTGTATCTCTCTCCAAAACACTGGATAAGATTAAAATGAGCAAAAGCCCTGTAGACCAATGCCTGGCCCTTAATATTATCTCTCTCCTGAGAAGGGCCGGTAACATTGTCTATGTTTCCAAGAACTTTGTTTGTATTTCCAATTATTCTGTAGAAGAAGCGATAGTAGTAGGTAAGATCTTTATCTGATGGGTTACGATGCATTATCCATGTTGCAGCTGTCTGGAAGACAGGGTTGTTTCGAGTATATACAACATCATCGCTCATCATGGCTAAATTAAGGATAAAGGTCTGATAACCACCTTGTCCAAACCAACTTGTAGAGGTACCGGTAGTTCCTGACCCCTCATACATCAATCTATGGATTCCATTTATTGCCATCAAAGCATCTGATGTGGAGTTGAAGATTGTTGCTTCGTCTGTACTTTGTGTAGATCTTGTCTCAAGAAAATCCTTGCTGCAAGAGGCAAGTATCAGCGACAAGCTTACTAAAAAATATAATTTTTTCATCTTTTCCCGATTTTATAAGTTAAAGTTAACCCCTATTACAATTGTTCTGGAAGGAGAGTATCTGTCTCCGTTATTGTCATAACCGTTTAGACTATAGTTAGAATTCATGCCTTTACGCTTATTAAATACAAAGAGATTATCTCCGGAGGCATAAATTCTCATACTTGTAATTCCCGCCTTCTCTATCAATCGTCTTGGCACATTATAAGAGATACTGAAATTCTTAAATTCAACCATATCGGAGCTTATTAACCATCTGGTTGACCTTTGTGCCCTTAAGCTTAACGCAGCATTTCCATCATCGAGTCTTGGCACATCTGTCACCTGACCGGGAGCACTCCATCTTGATAGAATATCGGTGTGAAGAGACTGATTGGCTCTATTATTCGGAGACATTAGGTTAGAGTAGGTAAAGTCATACATTTTTCCTCCAAACTGGTAGTAAAGAAGGGCAGAGAGGGTGAAATTCCTGTAGGTAATGCTTGACTGCAATCCTCCGTAGATAGATGGTATAGATGTCCCTGACCAATCTTCGGCCGCCTGATTAATATCGGATGTAAAGCTATTCCCATTAACAGTCACAAGGGATGTCGCCCCCTCCTTTGGCTTGTAGAGTGCATCTCCGTTATCCGGGTTTACACCGGCCCACTGCAGCAACCACCACTCATATCTTGAATGACCCTCCTCTACCCTTTGAAAACCGTTATTGATATTGTAAGGATCTCTCGGGAGTTTTGTTATTTTGTTCTTAAGCAGAGTACCGTTAATATCAGCACTCCACTTAAGATTGTCTCTTTTAATAATATCTACTCCCAACTCAAATTCCAATCCTGAGTTGAACATCGATCCGGAGTTTAGATCTTGTGAAGCGATTCCAGAGGCAGGAGAGAGGGGAACAGAGAATAGCAGATTGCTCGACTCCCGGTGGAAGTACTCTGCGGATCCTCTTAAGAAGCCAAAGAGTCCAAACTCAATTGCTGTATCAAAACTACTGTTTACCTCCCACTTAAGACTTTTATTGCCAAGTGTACTCTGGACATAACCCGGTTCATTTGCGTTTTGAGATTTGCCATACAGGGCCTGCCATGGGTAGTAACTTCCAATATCATCATTTCCTACTTGTCCGAATGATGCCCTGATTTTCAATGCATCTATAAATTTTATTTTTTTAATAAACTCCTCCCTCTCTAATCTCCATGCACCTCCCACAGACCAGAAATTTCCCCATCTTGAATCTTGATAAAACCGGGAAGTGCCATCTCTTCTAAATGAGACAGAAACCACATACTTCTCATCAAAACTGTAATTGAGACGAGAGAGATACCCCTCTGTTCTGTAAGTATTTGTATATGAATTGGGCTGAACATTGATATTTACATAGTTGGCTAGTTCGTAGTTGCCGGAGAATATCTGGTCTCTAAGTGAGGCTGAGAGATAATTATACTCATAACTATAGCTCTCATGACCTGCAAGAGCATCAACTTTGTGTTTTCCAAATGATCTATCCCATGTTAAGAGTTGATTTACAGTCCATGTTGTGGTAAAGCTGTTAGACTTACTTGCAACACTGGTATTACCTTTATCCGGATAGACAATAGATGCAGATGTGGAGAGGTAGGCATTGGATGTAACAGCTGCATTAACAGTAAATTTGAAATTCTTTAGAAATGATATCTCAATATATGGTTTTGCAGATATCATCTGTCTCTTAAGATTGTCTATTCTGTTTTGAAGCTCAATTGCCGGATTTGTGCCGGATGCAAAATCACGTTTTGGATAGGCGATACCACCGTCGAGCATATATCCTACTCCAAAATCGTACCTTTTTGCACCGTTCTCGTCAAGCACATAAGAGCCATCGTTAGGATTATGAATATGAATAGGGTAGATAGGGCCTATATATCTGGTAAAGAGAAAAGGGTTGGAGAAATTACCCATCCCTTCGTCCTGCAGTCCTCCGCTTGTGCTGATATTTGCACCAAGATTAATACCTGCTTTGAACCATGATGTCAACTTAGAGTTGATATTTGTCCTGGCAGAGTATCTTTGAAAATCTGATCCTATTATATAACCTTTCTCATTTGTATAACCAAATGAAGCATAGTAATCTGTTGTGGCATTTCTCCCATTTATTGAGAGAGAGTAATCCTGAGTATGTCCACGCTGCTGTACTGCCCTGGCCCAATCCACATCGTCACTCCAAAGAAACTTTGCAGCAGAATTTAGTTTACCATCTGTTCCTACAACCTGTGCCGGTGCAAGGTTATATGGGTTATATGCAAGCTGGGAGATAAGATTATTTGAGGCCTGTATTCTGGCCTGATCGTCACTCATACCTCCGCGAACAGCCTTATTCTTTAGGTTTTCCCAGTAAAGCTCCATATAATCCGGTATTCCTACTCTGTCGTACTCATGCATCTGCCTGGATGTAAAGCCATTTACAATTTTTACAGAGATTTGAGTCTTCTCCGAAATACCCTTTTTGGTAGTTATTACAACCACACCATTGGCAGCTCTTGCTCCGTAAAGAGCAGATGATGAAGCATCCTTAAGCACGGTAAGACTCTCGATATCAGATGGATTTATGTTTGAAATCAACCCTGCATAGGGCATACCATCCAGAATTATCAGCGGATCATTGCTTGCATTGATAGAGCCTATACCTCTAATACGGATATTGGCACTTGACCCCGGGTGTCCGTTGGCTGAGTTAAGCTGCACTCCGGGAGTAATTCCGGAAAGAGCGTTTGTAACATTTGTAACTGGTCTTAATTCTAGTTTCTTAGAATCCATTTTACCTGCTGAGCCTGTAAAAGAGCCTCTTGTAGCTGTACCATATGCTACAACCATTACCTCGTCAAGGCTTGTTAACTCCGGAACCAACTCCAGATTAATCACAGCTCTGTTGTTGATCCTTACCTCCTCGGTTTTATACCCAATAAAGCTAATTACCAGAGTCTGTGTGCCATTGTCCGGAGTTATTGTAAAATCTCCTTTCAAGTCAGTTATAGCCCCTATTGTCCTGTTCTCCTTAACAACTATTGTTGCGTACGGTATGGGCTCTCCGCTCTCTCTGTCCTTTATAACTCCCTTTACAGATAACTTGGCTTGGTTTACCGGTTCTGTAGCGGCAGTAGTGGGAATATTTTCCGGAGGGACGAGTCCTCTGGGAGTTAAGACTATCTGCTTCTCAGTAATCTTATAGACAATGTTTTTTGGCTCCAGAAGTCTCTTGAGAATTAACTCAAGTTGTTCATCTTTAGCAGAAATATCAACATTTTCCTCAATCCCGTTAAGTGCATTGGAGTAGACGAAAGTGTAATCGCACTGCTTTTCAATCCCTTTTAGAATTGTTTTAAGAGGCGTTCTGCTGTAGTTTAGTGTAATCTTTTGTGCGTAAGAGCTGGTACTGCACAATAATAATAACCCCGAAAGGATTATCAGTACTCGGAAGTATGCTTTCATAAATAATAAGATTAGGTAGTTTATGGCTTCTCTATTCTATACATTTCAGAAAAATAAAACCCTAAACAGACCGGAATTATTTATCTTCCAGATAAGAATATCTGACGCTCAATAATTTTATAATCTATTGGTGAACAGAATTTTATTATCTCCATAATCTGTACAATAGACTCCGATTTAAACTGAGCCGTAATCTTGCAGGAGAGTATGGATTTGTCTGTTATTATGAACTCGGTACCATGCCACCTCTCAAGCATCTTAAGAACCTCATTTATAGGGGTCTCTTCAAAAATAAGCATACCGTTTCTCCATGCCGCCGTCCTGAGAGTATCGGCATTACGTATAAGCCTCATGCTATTTTGCTTATCTACAATAACAGACTCCAGTGGTTTAAGCTCTCTTACAATCTCTCTTCTGCTTCTCTTGTTTGAAGAGATCAGCTTAATAGATCCGGAAAAGAGGGTTGCCTGCTCTTCGTCGTCATCTTCATAGGATCGTATAAGAAACTTGGTCCCTAAAACCTGAATTTTAAGTCCTTTGTTTGTTGTTACAATCATTGCAGTATCCGGATTGCTCCTCACCTCAAAATAGGCCTCTCCCGATATCTCCACTTCGCGGAACTCTCCGTTGAACCTCTCCGGATAGGTAATCCGGGTATCTGAGTTTAGCCACACAACTGAGCTGTCCGGGAGAGTTACAATACCTTTGACCCCTTTATTGGTATAGAAGCTAAGTTTATTGATAACTCTTGCTTTTTGCAGGAGAGAATCACTCCGGACAAACGAATCTTGTGGTGTGGAGGGGGTGTTGAAAAACTGGTAAAAGTTGAGAACCAACGCCAGCAAAAAGAGGGCGGCCGATACCCTGCCATAAACAGGACGCCATCTAAAAATAGTTCTGTTATTTCTGTTTAACCTAGTCTCTTTAAAAGAGTTAAACTCCTCTTTATGTGCCTCATCTTCTGGCAAAGAGGTCATTACAGAGAGGTTTTTAAGTAATATTAGATACCTTTTATTGGCAGCGTCTCTCTCTGCCCATTCCAGCACCTCTTCCTGCTCCTGATGAGAGGCCTTCCCCTCAATAAATTTTATTAACAGCTCCTTTTTCATAAAACAATCCTACAAATACTATACAAGCTGGCGACAAATAACCCTAAGATAGCCGGTAAATAATCTGCAAACTCTCTCCTGAGAATTTTCAATGCCTGCATTATCCTATACTCCACATTTTTTACGGTCACACCGTGTATTTTTGCAATCTCTTCGTAACTTTTCCTATTGAACCTGCTCATAACAAATGCCTCTTTAGTCTTCTCCGGCATCATCTTAAGAACACGTCCAAGCTGAGATATGACTTCGTTCCTTAAAAGTACTTCGGAGGAGATATCACTCAATGCCTCTAAATTAAACACCTGAACCCCCCTCGACTCATTGGAGTGATGTCTTGACTCTACCTGACTATGTCGTAAAATGTTAATACACTTATTCCTTGTTATAGTCAGGATGTAAGATTGCAAATTCCCTTGCGGATCAATGGCACTTCTGTTCTCCCAAAGAGTTAAAAAGACATCATGAGCTACACATTTGGACCGGGTGATATCATTAAGGTACTGATATGCAAAATATGTAACTTTATTTAGAAGTTTGAGGTAAACCTCTTCGAAAGCTCTCATCGAGCCATTTTTTAAATCATATGCACTCTGGTCCAACATGAAAAAATGGTATATCCAAAGATAGCATTCAATTTCTATTATTTACACAGTTTTCTGATAATAGTCAATCCGTCACGTACCGGCAGAATATAACTCTCTGTTCTGGAATCTTCGTGTACCATTTTATTAAAGCGAAAGATCTCTTTTGTCTGGGCATCTGATGGCAATGGGTCTCTCATCACCTTGCCATACCACAATACGTTGTCTGCCAATATATATCCCCCAACACGTACTAAATCGAATACCAGCTCATAGTATTTACAATACTCTCTCTTATTGCCGTCTATATAGACCAGATCATATATATTACCGGCAAGGTTTTTAAGTACATCTGCCGCATCTCCCAGATGTAGAGTTATTCTCTCTCTTACCCCTGCCCTCTCAAACGCCTCATATATCAACTCTTCATGCAAATTGTTTTTCTCAACAGCATCCAGATGGCCACACCCCTCTAAACCTCTTGCAAGAGATATTGCAGAGTAACCGGTAAATGTACCAATCTCCAGAACTCTCTGTGGTTTAACCATTCTTGAAAATGTGGTAAGCAATCTCCCCAAAAGTGGGCCGGAGAGCATTCTGCCGTGTGTAGTCCGAATATTGGTTTCCCTCTCCAGCCATTCCAGCACAGGATCTTCCGGAGAGATATTGTTTAAAAGATAGTCATCTGTGAGGGAGTCCATATCAGTCTGTTTTATGAATTATAATCAGCTGTAAATGAGAGTAAACATCCTCTCCGGATCTAAGATCTCCTTTGCAACCATATTAAGCCGTTGTGAGTCGATTGCAGATATCCTCTCCATAATTGATTCAATTGGTTCTACCTTACCATAAAACAACAGAGATTTCCCCATTGAGAGGCACTGAGATTCGGCATTATCTGTAGAGATGGCGAGTTGTCCCAGCAGCTGTTTTTTGGCGGCTTTTAGTGATGCCGGAGATAACTCTTTATTTTTCAATACATCTAACTCCTTATAAACAATATCAAGGCATCGTTCAATACTGTTTTTATCTGTCCCGAAATATATTGTAAAGAGACCGGTGTCTGTATAGGGTGTAAAAGAGGAGTCAACTGTATAGGCGAGGGCGTGTTTCTCTCTCAATGAGTGGTTGAGCCTTGAGTTAAGAGCAGGGCCTCCAAGAATATTGGAGAGAAGGGCTAGTGCCATTCTCTTCTCATTATAGAGTGAATATGCAGATACTCCCATTACACAATGTGCCTGATGGGTCTTTCTTGAGACCCTTTTTATCCTCTCGGCCGGAAGTGCAGATATATCTCTCTCTACACATCTCTCAATACCGTTTGGTGCCTTCCCGTTGTTCTCTTTTTTTCCGAAATATCTCTCAACGAGCTGTGCACCCCTCTCCGGGGTAATATCTGCAACTATTGCAAAACTCATATTAGAGGGGAGATAGTATGTACCTGTGAATCTCTTAATATTATCGACACCTATCTGCTTTACACTTTTTGGTTTGCCTAAGATAGGCATTGAGAGAGGGTGTTTTCCAAATAGATATTCGTCAAAATCGTCAAAGATCTGCTCGGATGGAGAATCCTTATATGAACAGATCTCATCAAGCACTATATCCCTCTCCTTAAGAAGCTCTTTCTCCGGATAAAGCGAATTAAAGGCGAGATCGCTAAGAAGTTCAACTGCCTTTGAGATATCCTCCTTAAGAACGGTTGCATGGATAACTGTCTCCTCCTTTGTAGTATATGCATTAAGCTCTCCTCCTAAGCTCTCCAGAAAATTATTGATTCTTCTGGATCCCTTTGTAGCTGTACCTTTAAATAGCATATGCTCTGTAAGATGAGCAATCCCATTAAGTACAGGCTCCTCATCCCGTGTCCCCGCTTTTATGCTTAAAGCACAATATGCAACGGGTGAGGAAATTCTGCGAAAAGCGTATCCGATACCCGAGTCAAGTTGTGTTGTTATAATCTCCATTTGCTAAAACCGGAAAGGTACGGAAATTTTCCTGATATCCTCTTTTGTAAAACCGACAGGAAGTCTCCTGCTCACCTTATGCCTTCGGAAAAAGAGAAGTTCATGAGAATCTGTGCCTATAATCAGTTTATAGCAGAATGAGCCCTCCGAATCTCCTTTTGGATTAATGATTACAGGAACAACCGTGTTTTTATGATTGTTAATAATTGCATCCTCCAGGTCGTCTGCAGATACCAATTTGACAGCGCCGCCAAAGAGCTTGGTAAACTCATCTTCATCTATATCATAACCTAACAAATCTGTTGAGAAGAGAAGTTCCTTTCCCTTGATCTCGCTAACTCTGTCAGAATAACTCAGAGTTCCCTTAAAAGCAAGAAGAATATTTTGTTGAACTTTATATATGTGATTTTGAATAATGTCTATATAGACAGGTAAAAGATGAAGACTCTTTCCGCTATTATCGTCACTCTCCTGTAGTGGCAGGGTAATAATATTTTGACTACTGTAGAGTCCTCTCTTAACCTCCGGCCCCCCCTTTATAAGGGTTAAATACTCAATTTTTGGCTCGAGCTCTCTTTTATACATTCCATCTACCCTCATAAGAAAGAAGAAGTTTGTATCAGATTTTAATCTGTTATACTCCTCAAAAGAGCAGAATTCAAACGGAGATATTCTCCATCCTCTGTTTACAGCATCTCTGAGCATAAGGTCTGGAAGTGATGTAGAGGGGATTACCACTTTTGTAATCTTAGCCCCGAAAGTTTCAAAGGTATGTTTTGTCTCTCTTACAATCCTTTGAGCCTGCACTCCGGTAGTAATCAGGAGAAACAGAATAATTATTGAAAAATGTCTCATCGCTCACGTTTTTTTAGCAGATACAAAATTAGATAAAAATTTGTACTTTTGTCAGGTATGGAAAGATTTATTGTTTCTGCCAGGAAATACCGTCCCGATAGCTTCGAAAGTCTTATCGGACAAGAGAATATTGCAACAACGCTTAAAAATTCGATTCTCCGGAATCAGCTTGCACACGCCTATCTTTTTTGTGGGCCAAGAGGTGTTGGTAAGACGACAACTGCAAGAATCTTTGCAAAAACAATAAACTGTTTGGATCCGGGAGAGACCATGGATCCTTGCGGAAAGTGTGAATCCTGCGTCTCTTTTGCGGAGGGTCGCTCCTACTCAATTCATGAACTTGATGCTGCATCCAACAACTCTGTAGATGATATCCGTCAGCTTAACGAACTTGTAAGAATAGCACCACAGATTGGGAAATATAGTGTTTATATTATCGATGAGGTGCATATGCTCTCGGCATCTGCCTTCAACGCTTTCCTCAAAACACTGGAAGAGCCCCCTTCGCATGCTGTTTTTATTTTAGCCACAACAGAAAAGCATAAGATTCTTCCTACTATACTATCCAGATGTCAAACTTATGACTTTAACCGGATTTCGGTTGCAAATATTGTAAAGACCCTAAATGATATCTCGGTTAAAGAGGGTGTCTCAGCACATCCGGAAGCACTTCATATAATTGCCCAAAAGGCAGATGGAGCAATGCGGGATGCTTTGACAATCTTTGATCAGGCAGTAGCTTTTTGCGGGAAGAGTATATCATACGAGAGCATTATTTCTTCTTTGAATGTTCTTGACTACGATTACTATATAAGACTTACCGACCTTTTTCTTCAAGGCAGGCACAGCGACACTCTTTTACTCTTCGATGAGATTCTTTCAAAGGGGTTCAGTGCTCTCCACTTTATCGGGGGGTTGAGCTCACATTTTAGAGATCTTCTCATTTGTAAAGATAAGAGCACGATATCACTTTTAGAGCTTGCACCTTCGTTCCGTGACAAATATATTGCTCAGGCAGAGTCATGCTCTCTCCATTTTCTTTACGATGCTCTCACATTAACCACGACTTGTGAAGCGGGCTATAAAAGCAGCGGACATCAGAGACTTCATATTGAGATTGCTCTTATAAGACTTTGCCGTATAAATTCACCGGCATGGGTTGGAGATAATGCCGCTCCGGCAAAAACTGATGCTGTGGTGGAGAGCCCTGCACCACAGGCAAAAGCTGCTGACGTTACAGAGAGCCCTGCACCACAGGCAAAAATTGCTGCCCCGGAGAGCCCTGCACCACAGGCAAAAGCTGCTGATGTTACAGAGAGCCCTACACCAGAGAGTCATACCGGAAGTGCCACAACTATCTCAATCAAGAATCTTATAAAGAGTGCCGGCAAGAACGGAAGATCTGCAACGAGCTCAACAGAGAGGGAGATAGGCAGTGATACCATAGAACAGGAGAGACTAAACGAAATATGGAAGAGAATGGCAGAGGCCGAAAGTTCGCTTCCAAGACTCTCCACAACAATATCCCAGACAGAGCCATCTGTCAGGGACAATACAATAATAGTTTTTCCTGTAAAAAATGAGCTGCAAAAGAGTTGGATTGAACAGAATTGCAAACCAAGACTAATTGAATTCCTTAAAGTTAACCTTAACAACAAGTATGTTACTCTAGAAATAGAGGTAACACCGGATGACGACCCTAAGGATAATAAAATGTATATGCCCCAGGAAAAGGCAAAGTTTTTGATGGAGAACTATCCGGAAGTTAAAGAGATGCAAAAAGATCTCAAACTTGAGTTAAAGTAACTCATAGATATATACGGTGATATAATTAATATAATGCGTTTACACTGCAGTAATCTTGTAAAGAAGTACGGAGCACGTACAGTCGTTAAAAATGTCTCTATTGAGGTAGAACAGGGGGAAATTGTGGGGCTGCTTGGGCCGAACGGTGCCGGAAAAACTACCAGCTTTTATATGATAACAGGATTGATAAAGCCTAATGCTGGAAGAATATTTCTTGACAATGAAGAGATTACAAAACTCCCAATGTATAAAAGGGCACAAAGAGGACTTGGCTATCTTGCTCAAGAGGCATCTGTCTTTAGAAAACTTAGTGTAGAGGATAACATTATGGCAGTTATGGAGCTCTCTGTCCTGACAAAGAGCGAGAGGGCGGAGAGGCTGGAAAATCTTCTTGATGAATTTGGGCTTCACAAAGTGAGAAAGAATCTTGGCGTACAACTCTCGGGAGGGGAGAGAAGAAGGTGCGAAATTGCAAGGGCCCTCGCTATTGACCCAAAATTCATTCTTCTGGATGAACCTTTTGCCGGCGTAGACCCTATTGCAGTTGAGGATATCCAGCATATTATTGCCAATCTAAAGACAAAAAATATTGGAATTATTATTACCGATCACAATGTTCATGAGACTCTTGCAATAACCGACAGAGCTTATCTTCTTTATGAAGGGAGTATTCTTGAGAGCGGAACAGCAGAGACTCTGGCAAATAATCCGGAGGTAAGAAGAAAATATCTTGGCGAAAATTTTGAACTTAGAAAAGCTGTCCTAAAAGAAAAGAAAACCAATACCGGCAAAGGAATTTCGCCTTTAGTCCCTTTTTCCGGAGACTCTCATGGCGATGATTCCGATGCCGGTATGATTAGCTATGGAGATAAAGCTAAAGACCTTGAGAGAGGTGCTTAGTCATTAACAGGTTTTGCACCTCTTTTAATAATTTCTTTCTGATAAACACCTGGTTGCTGAGCACCTCTGTTTATTTGCATCATTTTATGAGAGTTCATCATCTTTTGCGAGCGCATCCCTTTTTGCTTTGCATCTCCTCTTTGTCCCATCCTTTTATCGAACATAACTCTCTGCTCATCTGTAAGAAGTGAGCGAATCTTTGCCTGATTTGCAGCAGCTGCCTTCATTCTCTTATTCTGTAGGGTAGTAATCTCATCAATCTTAGAGTTTATTGATCTCATATCAGGTTTGTCAACTTGCTGTAGAGTCTTGAGCTGAGCTCTCTTCTCTGCAATCTGATTGTTAACTAAAACCATCTCTTTTTGAAACTCAAAGCGGGTGGCTTTAATTGCCTCTGCCTGCTCTGTTGTGAAGTTTGGCCCAAGCTTTGCAGGGTTTGCGCCCATGAAACCCCTTTCCTGAACCTGACGATTCTGGGCAGTCAGCGAAAACGCTATTAAAGAAATAATTAGTGTAATGTAAACCTTTTTCATCTTTTTCTTTTTTTAATTGTTAATTCTGCCTTTATGACTAAGAATATAACAAAAGGTTTAATATATCGGTAAAGAATTTGTAGATTTGCGAAATTATTTTGACAACATTCAATAAATAAAAACAGATATGGCAGAAAGACTATTTTCTGAGTTTCAACCTGTTTCTACATCACAGTGGGAAGAGGTTATTAACAAGGACCTGAAAGGAGCCGATTACGAAAAAAGGCTCGTTTGGAAAACAACTGAGGGTTTTTCGGTTCGCCCTTATTATCGCGCAGAAGATCTTGACAAATTAAACCATCTGGGGAGCAATCCTGCAGAGTTCCCATATGTTCGCGGGACAGAAGCAGGAAATAACTGGCTTGTCCGTCAGGGTTACTGTGCATGGGAGAGCTTTGTTAAGGCCAACGAGCAAGCACTCGACGGACTTAAAAAAGGTGTAACCTCCGTTGGATTTTGCATCGATGGGAAGAGAGGTATCGGGCCGGATAAAATGGCTATCCTTCTTAAGGGGATAGATCTTTCAAAGACAGAGATTAACTTTGAGGGGTGCTCTTGTGCCACACCGGAAATTATTGAATCATTTATTAGAGTGGCTTCTGATTCCGGAGTAAACTCTGCTGATATCAAAGCCTCTTTTGACTTTGATCCTCTTAGAATTCTGACAACAACAGGAAATTTCTGCTGCAGTGACTATAAATCTGCAATAAAGAGCTGTATGGAGCTGGTTAAAGAGTACTCCGGAATCCGGGTAATAGGGGTAGAGGGGTATGCCTTTAATGACGCAGGTTCAACTAGTGTTCAAGAGCTGGGATTTGCTCTCTCTATGGGTAGTGAGTATATGAATATTCTTAAAGATATGGGATTCAGCGCAGATGAGGCCGCCTCCCGCATCAAATTTACATTTGCCATCGGCCCAAACTACTTCATTGAGATTGCTAAGTTTCGTGCAGCAAGGATGTTATGGGCAAATATATCTAAAGAGTATGGTGCAGTAAGTGAGACTGCACATAAAATTAATATCCATGCAGTTACAAGTCAGTGGAATATGACTGTGTATGATGCCCATGTAAACCTTCTCCGTGGCACAACCGAGGCCATGAGTGCTGCACTTGCAGGAGTTGATTCCCTTGAAGTTCTGCCATTTGACTATACATTCCGTGAGCCTGACACCTTTAGCAACCGAGTTGCAAGGAACACTCAGATAATACTTAAAGAGGAGTCATATTTTGATAAGATAACCGATGCCGGAGCAGGCTCATACTATATTGAGACACTCACTGCATCTGTAGCCGAACATGCCTGGAAGCTGTTCATGAAAACAGAGGATAAAGGCGGTTATATTAACTCCCTAAAAGAGGGTTTTGTTCAGGGAGAGATTAAGGCAACATCAACCAAAAGGGATCTCAGTATAGCAACAAGAAGGGAGATACTACTTGGAACTAATCAATATCCTAATTTTAACGAAGTTGCCGATAAGGATGTAACCCTTGATGTTGTAACCAGAGGAGCAAATTGGGAGAAAAGCAATACTCCGGTAATTGATCCTATTGAAAAATATCGCGGGGCTCAGGCGTTTGAACATCTTAGGTTTACAACAGAGACTAGCGGAAAGCGACCTAAAGTATTTATGCTCACTTTTGGCAATCTCGCATTTTGCCGCGCCAGAGCACAATTTGCATCAAATTTCTTTGCCGTTGCAGGATTTGAAGTAGTTGACAATACACGTTTTAATACAGTAGAGGATGGTGTTAAAGCAGCACTTGATGCTAAAGCAGATATTATCGTTGCCTGCTCTTCTGACGAAGAGTATGCTCTATCTGTACCTGAGATCAAAAAGCTTAGTGCAGACAAGGCGATTATAGTTGTTGCCGGTGAACCGGCCTGTAAAGAGGAGCTAATCTCTGCAGGCATAACAAACTTTATAAGTGTTAAAAGCAATGTGCTTGAGACTCTAAATAATTATCAGACTCTATTGGGAATTAAATAGATAAAAACAACGATATATGCGACCAAAATTTTCAGATATAAAATATAGCGGAGGTTCAGCTGCATCTAAAGCAGCACAATCTACCTTTATGACTCCGGAGTTAATTGGCATTAAAGGGACATATAGTGCCTCCGACCTGGAGGGTCTTGAGCATCTCAACTATGCTGCCGGTATACCCCCTTTTCTCCGCGGGCCATACAGTACAATGTATGTTATGAACCCTTGGACAGTGAGACAATATGCAGGTTTTTCCACAGCAGAGGAGTCAAACGCCTTCTATCGCCGTAACCTTGCTGCAGGGCAAAAGGGTCTTTCTGTTGCCTTTGACCTTGCAACTCACCGCGGATATGATGCAGATCACCCACGTGTTGTAGGCGATGTAGGAAAAGCTGGGGTGAGTATCTGTAGTGTTGAGGACATGAAAGTTCTCTTCGATCAGATACCTCTTAACAAGATGTCTGTCTCGATGACTATGAATGGCGCTGTTCTTCCAATACTCGCTTTCTATATTGTTGCAGGTCTTGAACAGGGAGCAAAACTGGACGAACTCTCCGGCACTATACAGAATGATATTCTAAAGGAGTTCATGGTAAGAAATACCTATATCTATCCTCCCGATTTCTCAATGAGAATCATTGGAGATATCTTCTCATTTACATCGGGCCACATGCCTAAATTCAACTCTATCTCAATTTCCGGATATCATATGCAGGAGGCAGGTGCCACCTGTGACATTGAGATGGCCTATACGCTTGCAGATGGTCTTGAGTATCTGCGTACCGGTATCGCAGCAGGAATGGATGTAGATCAGTTTGCCCCGCGTCTCTCATTCTTTTGGGCAATAGGGATGAACCACTTTATGGAGATTGCTAAAATGCGTGCAGCCAGGATGATATGGGCTAAACTTGTTAAACAGTTCAACCCTAAGAATCCTAAATCTATGTCTCTGAGAACTCACTCTCAAACATCGGGATGGTCACTTACAGAGCAGGATCCTTACAACAATGTGGCAAGAACATGTGTTGAGGCAATGGCTGCAACACTAGGCCACACTCAGTCACTTCATACAAATGCACTTGACGAGGCAATTGCACTACCAACAGATTTTTCTGCACGTATCGCCAGAAATACACAGATATATATCCAGGAGGAGACCCAAATCACAAAATCGCTTGACCCTTGGGCCGGCTCATACTTTGTAGAGAAGCTCACAGCAGAGATAGCGGAGAGAGCATGGAGCCACATTGAGGAGGTAGAGAAACTGGGAGGTATGGCAAAAGCCATAGAGACAGGTATTCCAAAACTTCGTATTGAGGAGGCCGCTGCCCGCAAACAGGCAAGAATTGACTCGCGTCTGGATACCATAGTCGGTCTTAATAAGCACCGTCTGGAGAAAGAGGATCCTTTGGAGATTCTTGATGTAGATAATTCAAAAGTTCGTGAATCACAAATCGAACGACTAAAAGAGCTTCGTGCAAACCGTGATGAGGCCAAAGTTAAAGCCGCTCTGGCTGCTATTACAAAAGCTGCCGACGAAAAGAGCGGAAACTTACTTGAGCTAGCCGTTGAAGCTGCAAAAGTAAGGGCAACACTTGGAGAGATATCGGATGCTTGTGAGGCCGTAGCCGGGAGATATAAAGCAATAATTCGCATGAATACAGGTGTTTACTCAAGTGAGGTAAAGGATGATGCCGAATTTGAAAAAGCTAAGAGACTGGTTGCAGAGTTTGCAGTCAAAGAGGGGCGTCAGCCTCGTGTAATGATCGCTAAACTGGGACAGGATGGTCACGACCGTGGAGCAAAGGTTGTTGCTACCGGCTACGCTGACTGCGGGTTTGACGTTGATATGGGACCTCTGTTCCAAACTCCGGAAGAGGCAGCCAAACAGGCAGTAGAGAATGACGTTCACATTGTGGGAGTATCATCTCTCGCCGCCGGCCACAAAACCCTTGTACCGCAAATTGTTAACGAGCTCAAAAAGCACGGCCGCGAAGATATCATGGTAATTGTTGGAGGCGTTATTCCCGCTCAAGACTACGATGCGCTCTACAAAGCTGGAGCAGTTGCAATCTTTGGCCCCGGAACATCGATATCATCGGCTGCCATCAAGCTGATGGAGTTGCTGTTGCAAAAATTTAACTGATTGTAAATTAACAGTTCACTGTTATGTTCATAATGTCAAAGAGGCCGCCCAAAGCGGCCTCTTTGTTATGTATACCAGTGCTAAATTTTGTGAGCAATCTGTGAGTATTCTGTGAGCATTTTATGAGCAAATATCAGAAGGTCTCTATTTACAAATTAATTTGTTAAAACTCTGGCGAAGGTAATATATGCCACAGCAATAATTGCAACTCCTAAAATAAACATATAGATAAACTGCGCAGCTGTTATTCTCATAATTATGGATAGCCACTCTCTTCTGTAGAGCTTACGGCTACCGACAACAATATAGATGGGAAATAGGAGTAATAGCCAGCTTTCGTAATTTGTACTCTTCTCTGGAAAAATAGAGTTAATTATTAAAAGGAGGATAAATATTGTAAATAGAAAAGCATGCTGGTTTATTGCAAAGATAAAGTGACCGAGAAAATGTTTTTGACTCTTTTTGAATAGAACCCAAAAAAGAGCTGCATAAAGCGGCATCAGTATAAAGAGACTCCAGGAGAGTATAGAGAAAAACCTGGAGATATAGTACTCCTTATTTTGATTTATATCTTTAGTAAAACCCTTGAAGGTACTATTATTTGAATTACTGTCAGTGATTGATATAAGATTATTATCTGAATCTCCTTTTGAAATAGTAACAGTATCTGAACCTGTTTGAAAACTCCATTTTTCGTTAAACTGTCTGGTCGTAGTGAGATTAAGGAGAAGGAAAAAGATAAAACTTATAAATACATAGAATCTAAAAGGTGGCATATAACGTGCTCTTTTGCCCGCAACATAGTCCAATGCCATCTCTCCCGGCTTAAAAAGCACCGATTTGAGTGTCTTGAGAACACGTGTGTCAAAAGCCCACATATTTGCCATAATATCAAAGATCAGAATCTTGAATGGTATATCTAAATCCTTTACCGACTGGCCACAATTGGGACAATAATTTCCTTCAAATTGAGTTTCACAATTTTTACAAACAACTATTACAGAAGTAGAGTCATCAACACTCTCTACCTCCTCTAACTCTATTTTACTCATATAGATAATAATTTAAAATTCTACAACCTCAAAACATCCCCTATCTGCCATAGTGATATAGGCACGCTTTTCATCGGGAGAGAGAACTACATTGGAGCAGAGTTTTCCCTTTAGGGCTATCTCCCTTAAAGTCACGGCACGTGGAGAGATTATTAAAAGAGTACCTTTACCATGACGTGTCACATATAGATTCCCTTTGGAGTCGCAACGCATTCCATCAAGACCAAAATCTTCAAAAGATGTAAAGAGTCTCTTATTCTCCAGCGTTCCATCTTGTTTAATATCGTAAACCCAAATCTTTCTCTGTACTGATTCATTGACATATAGGCGTTTGCCATCCGGACTGACCTCTATCCCATTTGTTGTTCCCATACTCTCTTCTAGTAAAATAACCTCACCTTTGCGGTTAATTAGCCAGAGCTTACCGGTTGACTCTTTCCAGTTTGGATCACTGGCATAGAGATTTTCGGTTTTTGGGCAGATGGCAATATCATTAGGTTGATTCATGGCCGGATTATGGGCAAAAACCTTGATTGATCTATCTAAAGGGTCTACCTTTAAAATATTATGCCCGGTATAATCTGCAATATACATAACCCCCTTTTTATCGAAGCGAATGCCGTTTCCTACAGATCCTTCGGGAAGAGTTATATAGTGAGACGCCACAGCTGACGCACCTAATACCCCTGCCCCATCTTGCAGATTAACAACTCCGACAGTACCCTGTTTGGCAAAATTTACAGCGTAGAGATTCCCCGCAGCATCTATAGCAGGACCCTCAATACCCTTTGTAAAGCTCCACTCCGGAAGCAGATCATAAACTTTATATCCTCTATCCATAGATGATGCCTCCTCACCAACTGTATTGATGAGTATTATAAGGAATAGACCAAATAAGTGTTTCATATTATTAAGTATCTGTTACAAATGTATAATTAAATTTGAAAATATCAGACCTATGTCGTATGTTTGCGTCATTAAACATGAACTATAATCACCTTAGATAGAATGATAAAAAGAGAGAAATTCGACAAAGATCTGCAAGAGTTGTCGCTCTTTGCAAAAGCAGTATCACATCCTGCCCGGCTCGCTATTCTTCAATATCTTGCAAAGTGTGGCACATGTATATCCGGGGATATCTCTGATTTTATCCCCCTAAGCAGAAGCACTGTATATCAGCATCTTAACGAACTTAAGCAGATGGGATTTATTGTAGGAGAGATAGAGGGACTTAAGACCAATTATTGTATAAACAGTGCAAAAATTATCGAATTTAAGAGTAAATTTAACTCCTTTTTTGATGATATTGAGACCCCTGATTTATCATGTAAATGCTAAACATTTTAATACTACCAAAATATAATATTGACAAATAATAATTTAAGAACATGAAAATATTGATATTGTGTACAGGAAACAGCTGCAGAAGCCAGATGGCTCATGGTTTCCTTCAATCATTTAACAATAATATAACCGTATGTTCGGCAGGGACTCAACCTGCACAACAAGTGAATCCGACTGCTGTTAAGGTGATGAGCGAAGCGGGTGTGGATATAAGTATGCACACACCCGATATTGTTGACAAATACCTGAATGAGGAGTGGGATTATGTAATAACCGTTTGCGATGATGCAAATGAAACCTGCCCTGCCTTCTTTGGCAAGGTTAAGAGCAGACTTCATATTGGTTTTGAGGACCCGTCACACAAAACAGGAACACCTGAGTATATTATGGGCGAATACTACCGTATAAGGGATATGATAAAAGATCGTTTCTTTGAATTCTACACCAAAGAGATCGCTCCAAAGCTTTAAATACCTCGAGATTAATAAATAATCAGATAACTATTAAAATGAAGAAAATAGAAGGAATTTCATTCTTTGACAGATACCTCTCTGTATGGGTTGCTCTTTGTATCGTGGCAGGAATTGCCATAGGTAAGTTGTTGCCTGTTGTTCCTGACGCATTGGGAAAACTTGAGTATGCAAATGTCTCTATCCCAATTGCAATCTTAATATGGATCATGATTTTTCCCATGATGCTAAAAATTGACTTCTCCAGCATTGTAAATGCAGTTAAAATGCCTAAAGGGCTGGCTATAACTCTGACTGTTAACTGGCTTATTAAGCCATTTACAATGTTCGCAATATCTTGGTTTTTTTTCTATGTTGTATTTAAGATCTTTATCCCGGCAGAGCTTGCAAAAGAGTACCTTGCCGGAGCAGTTCTTCTTGGGGCAGCTCCATGTACTGCTATGGTTTTTGTCTGGAGTCACCTTACAAAAGGTAATCCTGCATACACACTAATTCAGGTTGCAGTTAATGATCTCATTATTCTTGTGGCATTTATTCCTATTGTCACATTTCTACTAGGGGTTAGTGGAATATCAATTCCCTGGAATACCCTTATTCTCTCTGTAGTACTCTTTGTTGTTATCCCTCTACTTTTGGCTGTAGTTACCAGAAGAGCTGTTATCAAGAGAAGAGGATTAGAGTTCTTCGAAAACATTTTTCTCAAAAAGTTCACCGGGACAACTATAACCGGACTTCTTTTAACTCTTATTATTATTTTCTCTTTTCAGGGAGATAAGATTCTAAAGAGCCCTCTAAATATATTACTAATAGCTGTTCCGCTAGTTTTACAAACATTCTTTATCTTCTTTATAGCGTATAAATGGGCTAAGAGATGGAAGCTTCCTCACAATATTGCAGCTCCTGCATCTATGATTGGGGCAAGCAACTTCTTTGAACTATCTGTTGCAGTTGCAATTGTCCTGTTTGGTCTCAACTCGGGCGCTACGCTTGTAACAGTGGTGGGAGTTCTTACGGAGGTCCCGGTTATGCTCACACTTGTTAAATATGCAAACAAAACAAAGAACCAATTCCCATCTTAAGAAAACTCAGTAGAAAATATGAAAACTACAGACAAACCATTGTACCAGGAGTTCCATCTAACAGGGGTAAAAAACATTAGTGCAGATGATGCTTATGAAGAGATTATTAACAATAGGGCAATAATGATTGATGTGAGAGAGGAGGATGAGACAGAGAGGGAGAGTATCCCTTTGGAAAATGTTGTCAACCATCCAATGTCTCAAATTATGGAACGTCTTGGTATGATTCCAAAAGAGAAGAACCTGATTGTAATGTGTCCCGGAGGGGTAAGAAGCACAAAAATTGTTAATCTTCTTAATATTCAGGGATATACTTCTGCTGCTAATTTGGATGGAGGATTGAATCTCTGGAAGATAAAGGGTTACCCTATAAATGTAGCTTCACTGGGGTGTGCAGGGTGCAATTGCGGCTGCAGTAACCCCTCTGAGGATTGTAAATAGCTTCTTTGCTGGGCATATTTTGTGCTGTTGTCAAATTTAAAAATTAAAATTTGGCAGAAAAAAAAGAATAGATATATTTGCAGTTGCAATATTTCGAATGAACAGAGAGAACCTTATACAAACATCTGCAGGCAGAAGATCTTCTGCTTCAATCTCTGTTATGTTTCAAATGACGATGATGATGCGAATGCATCGCCAGATGCATAGATAGTTTTCCGGGCCCTGCGAAGGTCCATTGGGTGTAAGCCCAAAAATCAGCTCAGGGCATTCGCCCAAAAAAAGATCAAAAAATTATCAACTCCATTATCATCATCAAAAAATGACGAATAACCATTTTGATACCTTACAGGTGCATGCGGGTAGAGTTATCTCCCCAAACGGACCATGCACAACTCCAATCGTACAGACATCTGCATTTCATTTCGACAGTGCAGCTCAGGCAGCCAACCTATTCTCACTTAAAGAGTTCGGTAATATATACACAAGACTTTCAAACCCTACCACAGATGTATTAGAGCAGAGAGTTGCCGCATTGGAGGGTGGTGCCGCAGCTGTGGCAACATCTTCGGGACAGGCAGCACAGTTTCTTGCTATTCAAAATATTGCAGGAGAGGGAGACAACATTATAAGCTCCTCTTCGCTCTACGGCGGCACATATAACCAATTTAAGATAAGTTTTACCCGGTTGGGAATAGAGAGTCGATTTGCTCCGGTTAACGACTCATCTGCATTTGAGGCCCGAATTGACAACAGAACCAAAGCTATTTATATAGAGTCTATTAGTAATTCAAACTTTTATATCCCAGATTTTGAAGAGTTTGAAAAAATCAGCAAAAAATACGGTGTTCCCATTATTGTTGATAACACATTTGGAGCAGGGGGATATCTCTGTCGCCCTATTGAGTTGGGGGCAGCTATTGTAACCCACTCTGCAACAAAGTGGATAGGCGGGCACGGCAACTCACTGGCAGGTATTGTAGTGGATAGCGGAAAATTCCGGTGGGACAACGGCAGATTTCCATACTTTACAAACCCATCTGAGTCCTATCACGGAGTAAGCTTCTGGGAGAGTTTTGGAGAGGGGTCGGCTACAGGAAATATCGCCTTTGCAGTTAAAGCAAGAACAGAGGGTCTTCGCGACTGGGGATGTTGTCTGAGTCCATTCAATGCATTCCTTATCCTCACAGGGGTAGAGACCCTATCACTTAGAGTTGAAAGAGTTGTAAATAATGCCCTTGAGTTGGCAAAGTGGCTCCGGGCCCACCCTAAGGTTGAGTCGGTTAACTACCCGGGGCTGATAGATAATCCTAATCACGAGAGAGCTAAAAGATACCTCACCAATGGATTCGGAGGCGTCCTATCCTTTGCAATAAAGGGGAGCAAAGAGCAGGCCTCTCAGGTAGTAACCCGGCTGACTCTAATAAGTCATCTCACAAATGTTGGAGACAACAAAACCCTTATAAGCCATTCTGCATCCACTACCCACTCACAGATGACACCCCGGGAGCTTCAAGTTGCCGGTATCGGGGAGAGTTCTCTAAGAGTATCCCTTGGAATAGAGCATATAGAAGATATCAAGAGAGATCTGGAGAGCGCATTTACAGCTATTTAGGGAGGAGAGATTATGAAGAGAGAGGTTTTTAGATATTCCGGAAAATTTGAGACAGAGAGCGGAGAGGTTATCGAATCCCTCGAGATTTGCTATCACCATACGGCAAACTACTCTCCGGATAAAAGAGTTATCTGGATCTGCCATGCACTCACCGCCAACTCCAACCCTATTGAGTGGTGGGATGGACTCACAGGTCCTGGTAAACTGTTTGACACAGATAGGTTCTATATAATCTGCGCAAATGTACTTGGATCTTGCTACGGCACAACAGGCCCCGCTTCCCTTGATAAAGAGGGGAGGCAGTATCTGCTACGATTTCCTCAAGTAACTGTAAGAGACACCGTTAAAGCCCATAATATTTTAAGGAAGGCAATAGGAATTGAGCAGATAGATCTTATTACAGGGGGTTCAATTGGCGGATTCCAGGCTCTTGAGTGGGCAGCATCCTATCCGCAAGTAGTAGAGAGATTGGCTCTTATAGCTTGTAATGCCCGCGTCTCTCCATGGGGTACGGCATTCAATGAATCTCAAAGACTTGCAATACTCTCCGATCCAACATTTACAGAGCAGAGAGATAGCAATGGGGGCAAAAAAGGGCTTGAGACAGCTCGCTCAATAGCACTACTCTCCTACCGCTCATACGAAGGATACGGAGTATCCCAAAAAGAGCCTGACCAGGACTCTCTCTTTGCGAAAAGAGCTGGCAGTTACCAACAGTATCAGGGAGAAAAGCTTTCGGCCCGTTTTGATGCCTACTCCTATTTTACATTGACTAAATCTATTGATAGCCATAATGTTGGGAGATATCGGGGTGGCGTAATAAATGCACTTTCCAAAATAGAGGCCAATACACTGGTAATAGGAATTGACAGTGATCTTCTCTTCCCTATAGAAGAGCAGCGTTTTTTGGCAGAGAATATTCCAAATGCATCATTCGCAGAGATAAAATCACTCTTTGGGCACGATGGGTTTCTTTTGGAGTATAACCAGACAGCAGATGCTGTTATAAACTCTTTTCCGGAGATATTCAATTCAAAATCAAAAGCTAATAAAAAATTATATGCAAGTTCTTAAATTTGGCGGAAGCTCGGTTGCTAACGTCGTAAATATATTAAAGGTGGTCTCAATAGTAGCCGATGCTGTAAAAAAAGACAGGACAATTCTGGTGGCATCGGCAATCGGAGGCTGTACAGATAAACTCATTAAGGCAGCATCTCTGGCATCAGATAGAGATTTGGATTACAAGGAGATTATCTCTTCGCTTGAAGATATCCATAACACCATTATTCTCGGATTGATCCCGGAAGATTACAGAGAGCAGACCAGAGCAAAATGCGGCGATATGTTTAAATCTCTTAATGGTTTACTTGAGGGAATCTCTCTAACCGGAGAGTTAACACAGGGATCATGCGACCTGGCTGTGAGTTATGGAGAGCTGTTGTCAACCACTATAATATCGGCAAAACTAAGTTCATTGGGAATTAATAATATCTGGACAGACTCAAGAGAGCTGGTAAAGACAATATCGCACAACTATCAGAATATTGTAGATATAGAAGCTACCGATAGAAATATAACAAATTTTCTCAATGCCAACGGAACAAAATTATGGGTAGTACCCGGATACATTGCCAGCGATCATAAAGGACGCACCACAACCTTAGGAAGAGGAGGTTCGGACTTTACCGCATCACTTTTTTCGGCTGCTTCCGGTGCCAGAGTTCTGGAGATATGGACAGATGTAAACGGGATGATGACTGCAGACCCAAGAGTAGTACCGGATGCTAAGACTATAGAGAATATCTCCTATAAAGAGGCTCTGGAGCTCTCCCACTTTGGGGCAAAAGTTGTATATCCGCCTACAATCCAACCGGCTGTGGCAGGAGGTATTCCCATTATTGTCAAAAACACATTTGACCCTCATGGAGCATCTACAATAATAGAAAATCGCCCTCCGGACAGCAGAGGTAAAATACGAGGCATATCGGGCAGCGGTAAAATAGCCCTGCTTTCGCTAGAGGGGAGCGGGATGGTAGGTATTCCGGGCTACTCTGCCCGGTTATTCACCGCACTTGCAAACGCAAAGGTGAATATTGTCCTCATTACACAAGCCTCATCGCTTCATACTATGTGTGTTGCAATTGAAGAGTCTGTGGCAAATATTGCCGGGAACGCCGTAGACGAGACATTTGCATATGAAAGGTCTCTTGGGAAGGTAGAGTCGGTAAAGGTAGAGAGAGGGTACTCAATTATTTCACTTGTCGGTGATGATATGAAGAATCAGTCAGGGACAAGTGGAAAGATGTTTGATGCACTCGGAAGGGCCGGCATTAATATACGCGCTATTGCTCAGGGTTCATCCGAGAAGAATATATCTGCAATAGTAGATGCAAAGGATTCGGACAATGCAGTGAGAGTAGTACATGAGGAGTTCTTCGGATTCAAGAGAGAGAGGGTGAATCTGTTTATTGCAGGGTTTGGTAATGTTGGTAAATCTCTTGTAAATCTGATAAATGAGACCAGAGAAAATATTGCCATGGAGTGGGGTAAGGATATAGTTATAGCCGGGATATGCAACAGTACCCGGTCTGTTACAGATAGAGAGGGTATAGACCCCTCCCTTGCCGGAGATCTGTTGGCATCAGGAGAGCGTACAGATATAACCGGATTTATAAAAGAGATCTCTGCTCTCTCTCTCGGAAACTCCATATTTGCAGACTGTACCGCTCAAAGTTCTGTAGCTGTGCAATATGCAGACATACTTGATGAGGGAGTATCTGTAGTTACTTGCAATAAAATTGCCCTGTCGTCATCTATTGAATATTGGGACAAGCTAAAGAGAACAGCTCTTGACCGACGAGTTTCGCTTCTTTATGAGACCTCTGCAGGGGCAGCGCTTCCTGTAATAGAAACGCTATCAAGGTTAAAGGTGAGTGGAGAGAAGATTATTTCGGTTGAGGCAATTCTATCCGGGACTCTCAACTATCTTTACAGCAATTATGACGGGACTAAAAGCTTCGCTTCACTTGTAAAGGAGGCCAAAGATGCCGGATATACCGAACCGGACCCAAGAGTTGATCTATCCGGTACCGATGTTTTAAGAAAATGTACTATTATTGCCAGAGAGTGTGGATTTAGAGTCGAACAGAGGGATGTGCTGCTGGAACCACTGGCAGACAAATCTCTCTTTAATGGAAGCCTACCGGAATTCTATGCAAAAATTGAAGAGGCCGAACCACTTTTTTTTGAGAGATATAAGAGTGCTGCAGATAGGGGGGAGAGACTCAGATACGTTGCAACCATAGAGGAGGGGTGCTACAAAGTGGGGCTAAGGTCGCTTCCGCTTAACCACCCTCTGTACAACATCTCCGGGACCAACAACTCGGTGATGATAACCACCTCTAACTATCCTGCCGGAGTTGTGATATCGGGCGCAGGGGCAGGGGCGAGGGTAACAGCTGGAGGAGTGCTTAATGATATACTTAAAGTTGGTATTTAAATAAAGAGAGTGTTATGAAAATTGCAGTAGTAGGGGCCACAGGTTTGGTTGGCACCAAAATGACAGAGGTATTGAGGGAGAGGAACTTTCCCGTAACAGAGTTTATTCCTGTGGCTTCGGCTAAATCTGCCGGAAAAACAATCCTCTTTGGCGGTAAGGAGTGGATAATAAAAACCCCGGAAGAGGCAGTTGCAATGAAGCCGGACATTGCTCTCTTCTCTGCCGGATCTGATGCCTCAGGAGAGTGGGCACCCATATTTGCAGCTGCGGGATGCAGGGTTGTCGACAACTCATCCCGATGGAGAATGGATCCTAATGTTAAACTTATTGTACCTGAGGTTAACGGAGATACGCTCACAAAGATGGATATGATTATTGCAAATCCCAATTGCTCCACAATTCAGATGGTTGTAGCACTTAATCTACTGCACAAAGAGCTCAGGATTAAGCGTATAGTTGTATCTACCTACCAATCGGTAACCGGCAGCGGAGTTAAAGGTATTAATCAGCTGCAAGATGAGAGGCGAGAGTGGGCGGCGATGAACCTTTCAAGTGAATTTGAAGCTGCAGCTCCCGGGAACAGGGTTTCAGGGGGCAGAGATAAGGCGTATGCCTACCCTATAGATATGAATCTTATTCCCCAGATAGATCTCTTTACCCAAAACGGATATACCAAAGAGGAGATGAAGATGGTTAATGAGACAAGAAAAATATTTGGAGATGATAATATTGCAGTAAGTGCCACCACAGTGAGGGTTCCGGTAGAGGGAGGACACTCGGAGTCTGTGAATGCAGAGTTTGAAAGGGAGTTTACAATGGAGGATATTTTTGCTATATTGCGCAAAACTCCCGGCACAATATTTATTGACAACTCCGATAATCCACCCTACCCTATGCCTCTTTATGCATACGGTAAAGATGAGGTTTTTGTGGGACGTGTGAGAGAGGATCTCTCTTGCAAAAAGGCGGTAAATATGTGGATAGTAGCAGATAATCTAAGAAAAGGGGCAGCTTCAAATGCTGTTCAGATTGCACAACTGCTACTGAGGATGAATTAAATTTTTTACCTTTGCAGCAAAATCCGTAAAATGAATCAGTACACAGAGAAAGAGATCAGAACCCTGGAGTGGAATGAACATATCCGTAAAAGACCGGGTATGTATATCGGTAAGCTTGGAGACGGCGCCTCTCCGGATGACGGTATATACGTTCTCCTAAAAGAGGTTATGGATAACTCTGTGGATGAGTATGCCATGGGCAACGGAAAGAGTATTGTAATAGGGATAGAGAACAGAGTTGTAACTATCAGAGATTTTGGAAGAGGGATTCCTCTCGGCTCTCTTGTAGATGTTGCAAGCAGGATGAACACGGGGGCCAAATACGACAGCAAGGCATTTAAGAAATCGGTAGGTCTTAACGGAGTTGGTATAAAAGCTGTGAATGCTCTCTCTGTATCTTTCTATATCCAATCTTTTAGAGATGGAGAGAGTCAGTATGCAAGATTCAGCAGAGGAGAGCTGATAGAGGAGCAACGCACAATTTCCTCAGAGAAAAACGGCACTCTTGTCTCTTTTACTGCAGACGACGAACTGTTTGGTGACTATAGCTTTAATATGGAGTTTATAGAGACAATGTTGCGTAACTACTCTTACCTCAATACCGGATTACTTATAAAACTAAATGGCAAAGAGTTTGTCTCAAAGAATGGTTTACTGGACCTGCTTAATGAGTCACTCGTTAAGGAGCCGCTCTACCCTCCCATTCACCTTAGAGGGGACGATATCGAGATAGCTCTCTCTCATGGAAACGACTACGGAGAGGGAATCTCATCATTTGTTAACGGACAGTTTACAACACAGGGGGGGACGCACCTTGCCGCATTCCGTGAGGCAATTGCCAAAACTATAAAGGATTTTTACAAACGCGATTTTGACCCCAGCGATGTACGCCAGAGTATGATTGCTGCTGTGAGTATAAAGGTTCAGGAGCCGATATTTGAATCTCAGACAAAGACAAAACTTGGCTCTAAAGAGGTTGCACCGGGTGGAGTTAGTATTAGAAACTTTATCGGCGATTTTATTAAAGAGCACCTTAACAACTATCTGCACAGGCACCCCGATGCTGCCGACTCCATGCTTAGAAAGATTCTCGACTCAGAGAAGGAGCGTAAAGCCATTTCGGGGATCCAGAAGCTTGCAAGGGAGAGGGCAAAAAAGGCCAGTCTTCATAACAAGAAGCTGCGTGACTGCCGTATCCACTATAGCGACAAAAACGAGAGGGCAATTGAGAGCACTCTCTTTATAACCGAAGGTGACTCTGCCAGCGGGTCAATAACCAAGAGCCGTGACGTGGCAACACAGGCGGTATTCTCGCTCAAGGGTAAACCTCTTAATACCTATGGCCTCACCAAGAAGATTATATATGAAAATGAGGAGTTTAACCTACTTCAGGCCGCACTCAATATAGAGGAAGATCTTGAAAATCTCCGCTACAACCAGATTGTGGTGGCAACCGACGCCGATGTGGATGGTATGCATATACGACTTCTCCTGTTAACCTTCTTTCTGCAATATTTCCCCGACCTTATCCGCCAGGGGCATTTGCATATCCTCCAGACACCGCTATTTAGGGTAAGAACCAAGAAGGAGACCATCTACTGCTACAGTGCAGAGGAGAGAGACAAAGCCATAAGGAAACTTGGAGCCAATCCGGAGATCACTCGTTTTAAAGGTCTTGGAGAGATATCTCCTGATGAATTCAGACACTTTATTGGAGAGAACATCCGTTTGGAGAAGGTACGCTTAGGCAACGACGACAATATCCCGGAACTACTGGAGTTCTATATGGGAAAAAACACGCTGGACAGACAAAACTTCATTCGCGCCAACCTAAGGCCGGAGGTGGTGATGGAGGATGCTGTTTAATATTTTTATAACCTCCCCGTTCATTTGTGACTCAACAGTGAATTGTTGAACTCTTCGCGGTCATAAAATCCATCAGCTGCATTAGAGCTGTGAATTGTATTATCTCCTCTGTAATGACGAATCAAATTCAATTCGTACCCAAAATCGATAACATCTCCATTTTTGAACCGTTTTGCTTTAGCAAAAGTTGAGCTATCAATCTGATTTGTATTTACTAGTTTGTTCTTCTCATCAAAAAATGCCATCCCAATAGGAATAATCAGATGATTCTCCCCCTCCTTGTTTAAGAACTCATGAACACCGGCACTTACCCTATCTTGATAAGTGTTATGCCCCTCTTCAATCAGAGTTTCATCCACTTCAACATCAAGGTAAACCACACGTTCGGCAAATTTATTAACCAACAAATGATCTACTTTTCCAATGGTGCGGTTATTTGCATCTTTAACATCCCACCCTCTTACATCACTATAATTATCGGCCACTTTATAATCGGACAATTCGTCCAGGTTAAAAAGATTTCTATTTGTATCTGTCATTATTCTAATTATTTTAAAGTTTGATTAATTCATTTTTTTTAGAAGGTCAGATGCCTTTGCAAAGTAATTCTTAACTGCATCTTGTTGTTCAAGTGTAAGAACAATTGGGTTGATTGATTTAGATGCACTTTTTAACTCTTCAACTTCATCGCTCAAGCCCGGGTATTTTGCCTTTTGGATGTTTTGCAATACGTTGGTTAAAATATCACTCCCCTTTCTTATGGCATCCGCATGTGTAGTTTCAAAGGGATCAATTGTAATATGTTGTGCATATTCTCTTACCTTCTCTATATCTGCTCTAACTTCATAACCCACCTCATCGGCCATAGCATTTGTAGCCTCAATTAGTTTTATTAGAGCTTCGTTTGTATATGCATGATCCAGACTCATCTCTTTATTAGTATTTTCCACAAAATCGATATAAGCTGCAACAGTGCTGTTATTTTCTATTACCCCTATGAGGTCCGGGTGCTCTGTATAGGTGAAATTTTCTACTTCATTTACAGATTCTGTAATATTTCCGTTATTACGCAATACCAGGAAATATATAAGTAATGCAACTACAAAAAGGCCTGCCAATAGCCACGGCCAAATTGTTTTTCTCTTTTCAATCTTAATTTCTGCCATAATAATTAATTTTTAGAACAGTGAATATTTATTGTTTAAATATCAGGAGAGAAAGGATAGATAGTGTTATATAATTACAGAAATAAGTGATATAATTATTAGATTAGACAACCGAGATCTTATTGACTACCGGGTCTGACCCCAATTGTCTTGGACAATTGGGGTCAGACCCGGTAGTCAATGATAAATTTATTAACTTTGATACGATCTTTCAATCGTTGAATTATGAAAATTAATATTTTAGATTTAATCGATTTCGCAAAAGTGGACACTCTGCTTGAAGGATTCAACAAATCAACAGGATTCGTCGTAGCAATTCTTGACCTTAATGGCAATATATTATCCAAATCTGGGTGGAGGTAAATGATCTGCTGAAAAAACTTGGTGAAGACCCAAAATATAAGATAGTTGAGTAGAAAAGTCAAATAATTATAACCCATGAGCGAAATAAATCGAAATATTGTAGAACTGTTTATGAATAAGCATGGAATGGATATTTCGATGTTTGATGAATCGTTTGTAAATAAGACAATTTTGCAGCGGATTGAATTTACGGGATGCTCTGATTTATCAGATTATAGCCGTTTCGTGGCTGAGAACGAAAAGGAAGCAACGCTTTTTACCGGATTGTTTCAGGTAAGCCATAGTGAGTTTTTCCGAAACCAACTTACTTTTTCAGTTTTGGAAAGCATTGTATTGCCGGAGATGGTCTTTCTCAAAAAAAATAACAACAGCAAAGAAATACGGATTTGGTCGGCGGCATGTGCCGGTGGTCACGAATCGTATAGCCTGGCCATGATATTGGAAAACCTCATTGGGGATAATGAAAAAATGAGATACCGTGTATTTGGAACAGACCGGGACGAAAAGCAGGTAAACATAGCGCTTTCAGGTGTTTATACTCAAGAATCTGTCGGTAATGTAACCCAAAAACAATTTAAAAAGTGGTTTGTTCGTTCAGGTAATTTGTGTGCTGTAATTCCCGAGCTGAAGAAACATATTAAATTTTCCGTCTTTGACCTTTTAAGCAAACACAGCACTCCGCCGGAGAGTATTTACGGCGATTTTGACCTGGTATTGTGCGCAAATATTTTATTCTATTACAAGCCGGGGGTTCAAAAGGTGATTTTGGAAAAAGTAAGTGATTCTCTTGCTGAAGGCGGATTACTTATTACAGGTGAAACCGAGAGGGAGATACTAAAAGCCGGCAAATTTAAAGAGGTTTATCCCCAATCTGCAATATTCAGAAAAAAAATAAAAGAATAATATATGAAGCTAAAAGACTTAAAAATTGCAACGCAGCTAATAATCGGCTTTGTGACAATGATGCTGCTAGTTGCTGTTCTGGGCTTTATCTCCTATGAACAGACCTACAAAATCGCCCTACAAACAGAAACAATGTATAACCATCCGCTGCAGGTACGCAGGGCTTTAGGGACATTTAAATTCGACATCACTGCCATTCACCGCGAAATGAAAGATTTGTTTTTACCCGAAGGTGAAGCGAGAATGCCAATGATAATCAACAATATTGAACTGCATAAATCTTCCGCATTCGATCAATTGAATATCGTTTATAAGTGGTATTTGGGTCCCCGCTCCGATATCGACACCCTGAAACAAAACTTCATTACATGGAATTCATTGCGCGAAGAGACCATCCTATTGCATAGGGAAGGTAAAACAACAGAGGCTGCATTAAGAACTCTTTCGAGCGGGATTGCAGGCAGTCAGGTTGAAGCTCTTTACAGGTCGTTGGAGAAAATCGATACTTTTGCCCGTAACAAAGGCGATTCATTACATAGCACATCTCAGGAATTAAACAGGTCGTTAAACAAGCAATTATTCATACTTATTACCGCATTCCTGATGCTTATGTTGTTGGTAAGTAATTTTTTACTGCGTGCAGTCCGACTTCCTATTGATGAACTTTCCGGCGCAGCCACGCGCTTTAGGGAGGGTGATTTAAATGCCCGAAGCGCTAATACTTCAAGAAATGAATTCGGTGGCCTTGCCGCTTCCTTTAATTCTTTGGTTGATACGATCCAGGCAAAAGTCGAAATCAGTGACAAGGTAGTTGTGCTCACCGGTAAAATGCTTAGTGAAGATGATGCGAAAAAATTCTTTGGAAGTACTCTCCAAATAATGATGGACCAAACAGGTTCACAAATGGCTGCGGCCTATCTGCTTAGCGATGATAAGAGACGTTACGAACATTTTGAGTCTGTTGGCATTGACGATGATGCCAAAAAATCATTTTCGGCTTCGGGGAACGAAGGGGAATTTGGCGCTGCAGTTACTACACATAATATTCAGCATCTTAAGAATATTCCCGAGACAACCCGCTTTTTGTATAATACTGTAAAAGGCAAATTTATTCCAAACGAAATAATAACCATTCCCATCGTTTCAAGTAGCGAAGTTATTGCAATCATTTCATTGGCAAGCATTGGGGTCTACAACCAACAATCTATTCAATTAATCGAAGCAATTCACTCTACCTATTCCGCCCGCATTGAAGGGATTCTGGCATACCGCCGGATTAATGAAATCTCATCAAAACTGGAAGAGCAAAACCGCGAGCTGGAAATACAGCAAAGAGAATTAACAGCTCAATCATCAGAATTGACCGAACAAAACAGAGAGCTCGAAGTTCAGAAAAATCAGTTAAGCGAAGCAAACAAACTTAAAACAAGTTTTCTTTCAAATATGAGCCACGAGCTGCGCACACCGCTAAATTCAGTTATAGCCCTTTCGGGAGTGCTCAGTCGCAGGCTCACAAACAAAATAGCCGACGAAGAACACAGCTACCTGGAAGTGATTGAACGAAATGGTAAAAATCTGCTGTCGCTGATAAATGATGTATTGGATATTTCAAGAATTGAATCGGGGATGGAGGAAGTTGACCCCACGCAGTTTGATCTTTGTGCTGTTATCAACGATGTGGCAAGCATGATACAGCCACAGGCCGCCGAAAAAAATCTTTATCTAAATAATGCTGTAGGCGACTGTAAAACTCAAATCATCACCGATGCCAGCAAGTTGAGGCATATACTGCAAAATCTCATTGGCAATGCGGTTAAGTTTACTGAAAATGGAGGAGTGAGTATTTCGGTTAAAAAACTCGACGATAAAGTCGCCGTAATAGTCTCCGATACCGGAATCGGTATCAGAGCAGAGCATCTTCCCCATATTTTTGATGAGTTCAGACAAGCTGATTCCGGGGTGTCGCGCCGGTTTGGTGGTACGGGTCTCGGTTTGGCAATAGCAAAAAAATATGCCAATCTGCTAGGCGGTACTGTTATGGTTAAGAGTGTACAGGACGAAGGTTCTGAATTTACACTTACCCTTCCAATTGTTTACAACGAGCATTGCCAGATAACCGAAAAAAGTACGGATTTTGAGAGTATTGCTGAAATCATCAGTAAACCGGAGATACGCACCGCGCCCGTTGGTACTAAAACAGTCATGCTTGTAGAAGACAGTGAGCCCGCAGTGATTCAAATAACAGACTTTTTAGAAGAGAACGGATACAAAGTAGTGGTTGGAAAAGACGGGGGTGAAGCGTTGGAACTATTCAACACAGTAATTCCCGATGCAATTATACTGGATTTGATGATGCCAGGAATTGATGGATTCCAGGTACTTGAGGCTATTCGCAATGCAGACATCACTGCTCAGATACCCGTATTAATACTCACTGCCAAATACATAACTAAGGATGACCTTCAGTTTTTGAAGCGTAATAATGTTCATCAGCTTATCCAAAAGGGAGATATAAAGCGACATGAACTGATTAAAGTGGTAGGCGAAATGATAGTTGGCAAAACGGTAGAGACTAAAAAGCCGGTTAAGGGGAGGTTACCCTTAACAGGAAAGCCAACCGTGCTGGTTGTAGAAGACAATCCGGACAATATGATTACAGTAAAAGCAATTCTGGCAGATAGATACACAGTGATTGAAGCTGTAAACGGAAGAGAAGGTGTTGAAAAGGCTAAAGAGCACCTGCCCGATTTGATACTAATGGATATAGCATTGCCCGAGATGGACGGAATTCAGGCGTTTAGGGCCATCAGAAGCGATGGTCGGTTGCAGCATATTCCGGTTATAGCATTAACAGCAAGCGCACTTAAAGAAGACCGCGAACTGGTTTTGGCGCATGGGTTTAACGCATTTATTGCAAAACCAATTGACGATAGCCTCTTCTTCGACACCATTAACGCGACGCTTTATGGAAAATAAAAAAATAAAAATTCTTGCCATCGACGACAACAGAGATAATCTTATTTCTCTTAAAGCATTACTATCCGAAGCGCTTCCACAATCTGTCGTTTACATGGAATTGACCGGTCAAGGTGGCATCGAGTCAGCAAGGAGAGACGACCCCGATGTAATATTGCTCGACATAGTAATGCCCGGTATGGATGGTTACGAAGTATGCAAAATACTCAAGGCAGATGAGCAAATGTCGGAAACGCCCATCATATTCATTACAGCATTAAAGGGAGATAAACAAAGCCGCATTTTGGCGCTTGAATCCGGAGGTGAAGCCTTTTTAGCTAAACCCATCGACCCAACCGAACTTAAAGCGCAGATCCTTGCCATGCTCAAAATCAAAGAAGCAGCTACATATAAGAGAGATCAAAGATTACAACTCGAAGAGCTGGTGCAAAAACGGACGGAAGAACTAAAGGGCGCTAACATCGCTGCGCTCAATTTGCTCGAAGACCTGAATGCAGAAATCGAAATCAGAAAGCAACGTGAGGAAGCACTGAAAGAAAGCGAAAGACAATATGCCTTCCTTGCGGGAACTGCTTTCGATCTCGTGAAATTTACTTCGATTCAAAATATCTATGAATATACCGCTCGTAAACTTTATGAGCTGATGGATGATAAGGGTATCGTTGCCATCGTTGATTATGACATCAATTCCAACATCTGGAAAATGCAGCATATAAAAGGCCTCGATGACAAATATAGAGATCTGATTAAAATTTTCGGATTTGATATCAGGAAACTGGAAGGGGAGATAAGTACCAAATATTATGAGAAAATTACCAGCGGAAAACTTGAGGAAATTGAGATTGATCTTCCGGGACTCTTTAATAATAAAATTTCCGACATCATTGGTAAAGCTGTAAAAAAATTGTTGTCAATAGATAAAATGTACTGTACCGCCATTCACGAGAGTGAGCAGATTTTTGGCAACATCACTTTGGTAACAAAAAAGAGTGCCAAACCTCTAAATATTGAAATCATCGAAGCATTTATCCTACAGGTAACAAATTTTATCAAAAAACAGAAATCGGAAGAAAAGCTGAAACTTCTTAATCGTGCGGTTGAAGCCAGTTCTATATCGGTGGTTATTACCGATGCAGAGGGAAATATTAATTACGTTAATCCTTATTTTACCGAACTTACCGGCTATTCTAACGAAGAACTGCTGGGTAAAAACCCACGGCTCCTTAAATCCGGAAATCAGCCCAAATCTTTTTATGTAGAGCTCTGGAACACAATACTATCAGGTAAAGAGTGGACCGGTGAATTCAGAAACAAAAAGAAAAACGGCGAGCTCTATTGGGAAAATGCAATTATAGCACCTATCCTAAACAGCCAAGGCAAGATTACTAATTTTGTAGCTATCAAAGAAGATGTCACCGAAAGGAAAAAAATACTGGAAGAACTTGTTGATGCCAAAGAACATGCCGAAGAGAGCGACCGCCTTAAATCGGCATTCCTAGCCAATATGAGCCACGAAATCCGCACGCCATTGAACGGAATTTTAGGTTGTTCCGAATGACTGAAAGAGCCCGGGCTTGATGGTGAACAGCACCAAGAATATATCCGGATCATAGAGAAAAGTGGCGCCC
>JAUYTB010000126.1 GCA_030695305.1 Bacteroidales bacterium | reverse complement strand
GAGAATCCGGCAATATTGTGAGTTCTTAGGTTATATATGGACTTAAAAGGATCATAATGTCCCCATAGATAACTCATTGTAATTGCAGACTGCACAATAAACAGAATTAGAACAGCCAATCTTATTCGCCTTAAGATAGTTTGAGCATTAAGAGATGTTAAAATCCTGAACCTTGAACCGGCAAAAAGAGACTCCTGAAGTGCCCCTAAATGACAAAGCCAGCCACACCATATTTTACCAAAAAAATAGGTAAGAGGGATAAGTGATAAAAACCAAATAATAGATATCCATGCTATGCTTTTCCCTAAAAAAAGAAATAAGGTATTCTCCATACTCATTATCATACAAGGACATCCACCTTTATAAAAGCCAAAATACACAAGAGTTGAAAGAAGGAAAAGTGGTCTTAACTTTCTAACAAAACTATTTTTAATAAATAGAGATATCAGAATGAGCAGTAAAAAAAGAGAGCCTAACTCAATAAGAAAGATTGTATCGGATTTAGATAGAAATTGAGTAGTAACCTCCTCTAAAGCCGAAAATTCAACATCTTCTGTAAATAGATCTTGTAGCATAAACTACTCTTTATTAAGAGTTAAGGTTCCAAATCCCCCCTCCTTCTTACAACTCCGCTCTACTTTAATGGTTCCCTCTTTTTTAGAATCTTTTAATACCTGTATCTTCAACTGTCTTGTATATGTACCGGGAGAGATCTCTTTCCAAGGCGTAGCTCCCAATATCTTCAATCCATCTGCCGTAAACTTGGTATCTGACAGAGTCAATTCACAAACTCTATGGGTATAGATAACTACTGCTTCAACAATAACTTCATCTCCTTGCTTATAGAGCTCCTTTTTTTCACCTGTAATGGTCATTTTTATTTCACAGGCCAAACCTATAGTTGTAAACAGTGTGGTTATTAAAAGTGCCGTTAAAATTCTTCTTTTCATAATATAATAAGTTATTAATTTACAATGTTATAAACACCATCTCTTAGCACAATTTTCAACTCAAAAGGGAGGGTGACTATCTCTAAAACAAGTAGTGGGTCTTCAAGCTTAGAAAAATTGCCGGTATAATAATAGTTGAGAGTCTCGTCATATGAAATTGATATATTATACTGTCTTCTAATCTCATCTATTACATTTTTAAGAGGCTCTGCTTTGAATAAAAATTTATTCTCAACCCAACTATTTTTAATCTCATAGAGATTCGATCTCTCAGTAGTAAAGTTGCCGGCTGCACTCCTGAATAGTCTTGTGTTGCTCTCTAGCGTTGTTCCGGGGTCTACACCATCTGCCTCAACACCGACCATACCACTATAACAGGTTACACTAAAGTTATCCTCTCTCGAGAATACATTAAATTTTGTTCCCAGAACAGATACAACTCCGTTAGATGAGTTTACCCTAAAACTTGAACCACTCTTAACAGTATAAAAGATCTCTCCGCTCATTTTAACAACTCTTTGGCTGAACCAAAGAAGCGGTTTATAGCTGATACTGCTTTGTGAATTTAATAACGCACCGCTTCCATCGGGAAGAGTTACGGTTACTCTCTCTCCTATTGAGGTTTCAAAGCTCCTTACATAAATTGAGGGAATAAGCAAAATAGCGGCGAAAATTGCTGCAACTGCCATTGCAAATTGGAATCTTCTTTTATGGCTAAAAAGAGAGGGTGATTTAGCAACCAATTGCTCTACTGAGACAATCTTTTCAAAATGGTCGGCCCAAATTTGCTCTTTGCTATTTTTCCATTTAGGTTCTACCTTTATATTTTTCATCTCTTAAATAATTTGGAGATTAATTTAATCTTTTAAGCGATTTAACTCTTATCTTATTACTCTTATTTTATTACTCTTATTACCCAACTCTTCTCTTCAAAAGAGCAAGTGAGTTGCTTATTCGTTTCTCAACCGCCTTTACACTTATATTTAGACTCTTAGCAATCTCGTCATATTTAAGCCCTTGCGATCTACTCATTAGAAATGCCTCTCTTTGTTGCCGTGTCATGTCGGATAATGCTTTTGAATACTGATGTTTAAGATCCTGATATTTTAAATTTTCCTCTCCTGTTAACTCGCTATTCTCTATTGTAATTGAGTTGACAAAATTTAGCTCAGTTTTTTTTCGTCGTATTTTTGATATAAAGGCGTCTGAGGCCATTTTGTACAGCAAGTTCTTATCTCTATCGGGATGAAGGTAGATCCCCTTCTCCCAAATTTTGGTAAAAACATCCTGTGCAATATCGGATGCCATCTCCTCATCGGAGCATTTATAGAATATAAAACTCCTTATTGAATCGAATTTCTGGTCAAACAGATATTTAAAATCCTCTCTGGTCAATTTTTTCACTCTTTACACTATTACCGTACGAAACCAAATATACCCTAATAATAAATAGAAAAAAACCGGAGATACCCCCGATTTTTTTTAAATATAAAACAAGAATAAAAATTAGCAGTTACCTCTTTTTGCTCTTATCGTCCTTAACATCTGCATAGTCAAGCCCTTCGCGATATACGCTCATTGCAGCAAGACTCATACCCATGCTGGAGTATCCTCCGTCGTGAAAAAGGTTTTGCATAGTAACCTTTTTTGTAAGGTCAGAGAATAGAGTTATGATATAATCTGCGCACTCCTCTCCTGAAGCATTTCCAAGCGGCGACATTCTTTCGGCAAAATCGTAAAGTTTATCAAAGCCCATAATACCTCCTCCGGCAGTTGTTAATGTCGGAGATTGTGAGATAGTATTGATTCGAATATTTTTCTCGCGGCCATAGATATAACCAAAACTCCGTGTTATGGACTCCAGAAGCGCCTTGGCATCTGCCATATCGTTATATCCATAGAGAGTTCGCTGAGCTGCAACATAAGATAGAGCGACAACCGAACCCCAGTCATTTATGGCATCCAGTTTACGGCAACTCTGCAAAATCTTGTGAAATGATATCGCAGAAATATCAAGTGTCTGATGAAGATATTGGTAATTAAGATCGTCATAGGTGCGACCTTTTCTCACATTGGGTGACATACCTATAGAGTGGAGCACAAAATCGAATTTTCCGCCAAGATGCTCCATACCTTTGGTTATTAAGTTCTCCAAATCCTGAACATCAGTAGCATCAGCCGGTATCACAATGGTATTGCACTTATCTGCAAGCTCACTTACGTTACCCAGCTTCATTGAGGCCATTGTGTTGGATAGCACAAAGACTCCACCCTCTTCATACACTCTCTCTGCTGTTTTCCAAGCGATTGAACTCTCGTTGAGGGCTCCAAAAATAAGACCTCTCTTTCCTTTTAGTAAATTATAAGACATTGTTTTGTTTTTTACACCCTTTTAAACATATCTCAATTGATATTGTTCTAATGGAGCATGATTTTTTATCCCAACCCCAACTCCAACCCCAGCCGCATCTCAACTTTATAAAAAATGATACTGCAAACTTTATCAAATGAAATTTGTTTTTTAAATAAACATATTTATCTTTGCACTATTATTTCTTATGGAAATTATTTCTATTGAAATATATATTTTAAAACAGAGAGAGATATTACAAGTTAATTAGTGATTAGAATTGAATAACATTATGATAAATAAGATTTTAGAGTTCGTTAAAAAGGAGTGGCTCTGGTTTGCCGGAGGTGCAGCAGGTGCCCTTGGCGGATATTTATATTGGTTTTTTATAGGGTGCAACAGTGGAACCTGCTCAATTACATCCTCCCCGGTTAACAGCACTCTTTACGGAATTTTGCTTGGCGGGCTAATATTTAGTCTGTTCAAGAAAAAAGAGAGAGATGATAAGCAAAACCATAAAAATGAATAGTTACCACGGTAATGAATAGCGACTATTTTAACCACAAAGCAGATAACTGGGACACCACCATGAAGCTTGAGATGGCAGATAACTTTATTATGGAGATGTTTAAAAGCATACGCTTTAGTAAAGATCAAAAGGTACTTGACTTTGGATGCGGGACTGGTCTTGTTGGGTTAAGAGTTGCCTCTTTGGTTAAATCGGTAGTATTTATGGATATCTCCAAGAGTATGCTGGATGTACTCAACTCCAAAATTGAGAGCGATAACCATCTAAATATAAAACATAAGACTACTGTAATAAACGGAGGAATAGAGAAGTACACCACACCGGACATAGATATTATCTTTTCACTTATGGCTCTGCACCATATAGAAGATACTCAGGCAATTTTTGAGCACATATCAACAATACTCAAGCCCGGAGGTTTACTGGTCATAGGAGATCTTAAAGAGGAGGATGGCTCATTTCATGCAGATGAGAGGGTACCTCACAACGGATTTAATATTGACACACTTGCAAGGCAGGTAGAGAACAGCGAAATGGAGATAATCTTGAGCGACACTTACAATACAATTTCAAAAAACGAAAAAAAGTATGATCAGTTTATACTGATTGCCAGGAATTTAAAAACAAAGCATAATTGAATAATTGATTAATTGAATAGTTGAATAACTGATTAATTGAATAACTGATTAATTGAATAACTGAATAATTGAATAACTGAATAACTAAATACGAATTAATAAATAAAATAAATATTATGAAGACAATACACTTAACAAAAGAGGAGTTCTTAACTAAAGTAGCAAACTACGAAGCAGATCCAACAGAGTGGAAATACCTGGGCGATACACCAGCAAATATTGATTTCTATGCTGATTGGTGTGGCCCATGTAAAACAATCGCACCGATACTGGAAGAGCTTGCCAAAGATTATTCCGATAAAATCTACATATATAAAGTAAATACAGAACAGGAGCAGGAGCTTGCAGGGGCATTTGGAATAAGAAGCATCCCTTCCCTACTCTTTGTCCCAATGACCGGATCACCTCAAATGGCTCAGGGAGCACTCCCAAAATCATCATTTAAAGAGGCCATCGAAAACGTACTGCTAAAAGGGTGACACCTTGGCAAGGGTTGTGGACCTTGCATGCAAATGTGGGTTCTCACAGCAGGAACGCTTTTCTTACACGTTACGGGCTTATAAACCCCTTAGCACAACGGGCAACGTCCATCCTCGGATCGCAAATTCTCACAGCAGGAACGCTACTTTTACACGTTACGGGCTTATAAACCCTTAGCACAACGGGCAACGTCCATCCTCATCCGCTCACAAGTTCGCTACTTGCGGCTGAGTTTGCCCTACTTGTGCTAAGGGTTTATTGTTCAGCCCGTGGGGAGATTGGCGTTCCTGCTGTGAGATTTGCTTGGGAAATGAATTAATGGTGGCTGAGTTTGCCCTACTTGTGTTAAGGGTTTATTATTCAGCCCGTGGGGAGACTGGCGTTCCTGCTGTGAGATTTAATATCCACAAAAGTCTTTAAGGTCCACAACCCTTGCCAAGGTTAGTAGGAAAAAAATTTTTATTTTGTCTAACAATTGTGATTTTACTATATTCAAAGATTATAAGTTTAGTAGTTATTGAGATCTGATATTTAAATGACAGACAGGCGAGAAGACTCCGAAATTGTAGCGGATATACTTAATGGTGACAAAGATAGCTTTAGGATTCTGGCAGAGAGGTACAGCGATACTCTTTTTCGGGTGGCGATGGGATATCTGCACTCTAAGGAGGATTCAGAGGATATTGTCCAGGATGTTTTCATTAAGGTGTATAACTCGTTAGACTCATTTAAAGGAGATTCGAAACTTTCGACCTGGCTTTATAGGATAATGGTAAACGCATGTTTAAATGAAATTGACAGAAAACGCAGACGGGGAATATTTGAGAGGATTGAAGAGGGGATGGCAAAAATTTCTAATAAAGGAGCTGCAGATAGGGATCCTCAGGAGAGTATGATTGCAGATGAAGTAGCCGTTTCTATTCGTAAAGCGATAGATTCACTGCCAGATAAACAGAAGACAGCATTTATCCTTCAAAAGTATCAGGATTTGTCACAAAAAGAGATTTCGACTATTATGCAAATTACAGAAGGATCAGTTGAACAACTACTTATTAGGGGAAAGAATAATTTGAAAAATAAATTAAGACACATTAATTCTCAATAATATGAAAAAAGAGACATTGGACAATCAAGATCTGCTTGACTTAGTAGACAACTACGTTAAAAGCGAAAGAAGTATTGAGCCCAATCCTTTTCTTGTCACAAGATTGATGTCTAAATTAGACACTATTGAAGCTTCAAGATCAGAAGTTGATGAGGTGTCAAGAGTTGACACTAAAAATTATATATTCTTCTCTTCACTTTACAAAGTTGCAATTGCAGCCGGTATTGCATTAGTCCTATTTTTAGGGGTATCTCTTGGATCATCATATAAGGGTTCCGGCAACTACGAAATGGCTGTCAATATAAATGACAACCAGATAGAAAATCTACATCTTTACATAGGAGACGAATAATTTTTAAGAGAAAAGAGGTGAAGAAATTTAAG
>JAUYTB010000107.1 GCA_030695305.1 Bacteroidales bacterium | reverse complement strand
GGCAGTACTATTTTATATTCAAAGACGGTATATCCAACAATATAAACTGGAAGATTCGCCTTCAAAGGAATTCGACAGACCAACCGGTCTACCCACGTTCCGGATCCGACTTTCAGTTGGGTCTCCAGATCACTCCTCCATACTCTCTATTCAGACCGGCAGATACCGACTACAGCAGTATGCCGGACTCTCAGAAGTACAGATGGATTGAGTATCATAAATGGACTTTCAAAGGGACAACTTATACAAAGCTTATAGGAGATCTGGTTCTTATGACAAGGGCTAACTTCGGTTATCTTGGACTCTTCTCACGAAGTCTCGGCTACTCTCCTTTTGAAGGGTTTATATTGGGTGGTGATGGTATGTCCGGATATAATACGTACGGTTCGGAGGTTATCGGTCTGAGAGGTTATCCCAACAACTCTCTCACACCAAGGATAAACAACAGCTATGCAGGCAATGTGTATGACAAGTTTACCTTAGAGATCAGATATCCTGTAGTACTACAACCACAATCAACTATTTACGCCCTCGTCTTTCTTGAAGGAGGTAACAGCTGGTCGGATATCAGGGATTTTAACCCCTTCTCCATTAAGAGATCAGCAGGATTTGGTGTAAGGGTACTTCTCCCTATTGTAGGGATGTTGGGAATTGACTGGGGCTACGGATTTGATCCGGTTGATAATAAAGCCAGAGGTGGAAGCAACTTCCACTTTGTAATAGGACAACAGTTTTAAATAGTATAAATTTCCGGTTATGAAAAAGTTATTTTTAATTCTGGTATTGCTGACAGCCTTTATGGCGTCGGCCACAGCACAAGCTACAGGGTATGTAAACACGGAGACAATTTTGTCAAACATTCCGGAGTATATACAGGCTCAACAACAGCTTGAAAGACTAAAAAGTCAGTATGAAGTACAGATCGAGAGGGAGGTAGCAACAATTGAAAACCTCTTTAAGAAGTATCAGTCGGAGAAATCTATGCTCAACGATCTTCAGAGACAATCAAGAGAGAACGAGATCATTACAAAAGAGCGGGCTGTAAAAGAGAGACAGGCAGAGATATTTGGTCAGGATGGTTTAATGTCCACACGATCAAAACAGTTACTGGATCCAATTAAGAATATTGTCCAGGGGGCTATAGATATTGTTGCCAAAGAGTCGGGAGTTGTAATTGTATTTGACCTCGCCTCCGTTCAGGGCGTTATCTTCACAGACCCAAGAGGTGATCTTACGCCAAGAGTTCTTAACAAACTCGGGATTAAATAAAAACCAAATAATTTCAATCAAATATGAAACATCTATCCAAAATTCTTTTGCTCCTCTTTATTCTGGTAGCATCTTCGGGATTTGCCCAGAATCTTAAGTTCGGACATATTAACTCTCAAGAACTTATAGCAGTAATGCCAGAGAGAGACAGTGCCATTGTTAAACTAGAGAAGTATGCAGATGATCTTGAAGAGAATCTTCAGGCAATGCAGTCAGAATTTCAGACAAAACTAAATACATATCAGCAGAGACAGGCAAGCTGGACCGCCGCTATCCTTGAGTCAAGAACAAAAGAGCTTCAGGAGCTTGATGCAAGAATACAACAGTATCAGCAGACTGCATCACAAGAGTATCAGCAGATGCAACAGTTGCTATATGCACCTGTATTCCAGAAGGCAAATGAGACTATCCAACAGATAGGCAAAGAGAGAGGCCTTATCTATATTTTTGATACAGCATCAGGAACTGTTCCTTATATCAATTCTGATATGAGCGAAGATATCCTCCCTTTGGCAAAAGCGGCCCTGAAAATTCCGGCAGATAAAAAACCAATGCAGACCGGGGCAGCACCTCAGCTCTAAAATAATCTAATATATAGGAATATCGGTAGGATATTTTATATAACTTTACAGTCGCTTCATCTTTTGGAGCGACTTTTTTTGTTATGACCCTCACAAATTCAAACAAATTAACCATAGGAATTTTTGACTCGGGAGTTGGAGGACTCTCGGTCTGGAGAGAGATTATAAGAGTTTTACCACAATATAACTATCTCTATCTTGCGGATACTCTTTATTGCCCGTATGGACCAAGATCCAGGGATGAGATTATCGGGAGAGCCACCTCAATAACAGATTTTCTAATAACATCCGGTGCCTCTATAGTTGTTGTTGCTTGTAATACAGCTACATCTGCTGCAATATCAACACTCAGGAAGAGATATAATATACCTTTTGTAGGTATGGAACCGGCAGTCAAACCGGCTGCCTCTCTCTCTAAAAGCGGAGTGATAGGTGTTTTGGCAACCAAGGGGACTCTTGACGGAGATCTATACCAATCTAATCTGGATAAATATGCATCTGACACAAAGGTTATCGAGAGGGTTGGCGAGGGGCTGGTCCCCCTTGTAGAGAGCGGTAAGGCAGATGATCCTGTCACACTTTCACTTTTAAGGAGTTATTTGGAGCCAATGATTGAACAGGGTGCAGACCATATTGTTCTGGGATGTACTCACTACCCTTTTCTATCAGAAATAATCGCAAAAATCGTAGGAGCGGATATAACTATTGTAGATCCTGCGCCCGCTGTTGCCAGACGTCTAGCCTCAGTTGTAGCCGAGCTAAATATTAATGATCAAATTTTTCTCACCCGTAAAGTATCTGACAACATCTCCCCTGAGTTAGCTTTAAGAACAAAGTTCTTCTCGACGGGTTCGTTACAAGTACTAAATGATATGGCAGAGAGAATTCTTCCCGGTATTCCAGAAGAGAACTTTATCCAAGTCAACGTATGATAGGGTAGAGACTCATAGCATAGAACTTAAACAAAAAAACTATAACTATGAAAACCGAAATGTTATTTTACCTTGTTCCGCTTGCATCTGTTGCAGCTCTCGCCTTTGCCTGGTATTTTTTCCGGGAGATGATGAAGGAGAGCGAAGGGACAGATCTTATGAAGGAGATTGCATCCCACGTAAGAAGCGGAGCAATGGCCTACCTCAAACAGCAGTACAGGATTGTATTGATTGTCTTTATTGTTATTGCCCTCTTTTTTGCAGTTCTTGCTTATGGGTTCGGAGTTCAGAATCCGTGGGTTCCGGGTGCTTTTCTTACAGGAGGATTCTTCTCCGGGCTTGCCGGTTTCATCGGCATGAAGACAGCGACCTATGCATCTGCAAGAACAGCCAATGCTTGCAGAAGATCATTGAACAGCGGCCTGAGAATCGCTTTCCGCTCGGGTGCTGTTATGGGGCTGGTGGTGGTAGGCCTTGCTCTTCTGGATATCTCTGTATGGTATATTGTACTTAATTATTTTGTTGAGAGTATATCAGAGTCCCAGAAGATGGTGGTAATAACAACAACAATGCTCACCTTTGGGATGGGTGCTTCTACCCAGGCACTCTTTGCCAGAGTTGGAGGGGGTATCTATACA
>JAUYTB010000097.1 GCA_030695305.1 Bacteroidales bacterium | reverse complement strand
CATTAAGCATGGCTTCATCGGATGCTGTACTTTGCGGTGCCGGCTTTGAGACGCCGGCCGAAGCACTCTTTTTGAATAAAAAACTGATGGTGATTCCGATGAAAAACCAATTTGAACAGCAATGCAATGCAACTGCACTTGCTGACTTAGGTGTCAATGTTTTATCTTCACTTCAATCAGAAAACACAGCTGAAATAAAACACTGGCTTGAAAGCGAAAACAAAATTCATTTAGATTATCCTGATCTTAACAAGGAAGTTGTTCAAACTGTTTTTGAAAAATTTGATACCTCAAAATCACGCTCAGGTTCGAAAACGAGCAGTGTAAAAAATGCCAGACCACTCGTACCGAATTATATGTAATAAATTGATTTATAGCAGATAGTTCTTTTTTAAAGATATATCTGTTTGAGTAATTTTTCTCAACCTGCTTTGGCCATTTTGAATGGTGATGTTCTCCGGACAACACTTCGCAAATGAAGTAGAATAAAATAGAAAATGACTCTTTTGCAATTCTATATTATTTAGCAAACGATATTATAGGTTTAATCAAAAATATGCCAGTCTTGATAAAGCTATATGAAATTTCTTTTTTGAAAATCCTAAAAATATTTTGGTTTTATTCTTCTGCCTGAATCAGCTGGAACGCCCCTTTTGTTAGGAACAACGCCCCTGATTTAATCCCTGGAGTTTTCGTTAATTCTGTTAAGCCAAACATGGAACGAACCGGAAGCACCTCAATCCGCTTAAATAAAAAATCAGTCTCTGTTTCGTTAAGAAACATCAGCACGAAATATCTCCCTTCAATTTCAATTACTGCGTCTTCAGGAAGAACACTTACCTTAGAATCATCAACCGCAATATTTCCGGTAAGGAACATTCCTGGCACCAGAATGCCTTTATTCTCGGTATTAATGCTTACGATTACTCCTGCTGATCGCTTGTCTTTATTGACCTGCTGAGCAATATAGCTGATGTTACCCCGAAAGTTTAGATCAGTTCTATCAGGCAATTGCAAATAAACCGGCTGACCTGTTCTCATGTATGACAAATCCTTTTCGAACACTTCCATTCTGGCCAGTAAAGTGCTGGTATTAACAATTTCGACGGCCTGTTCATCTGGATTCAGCCATTGACCTTTCGAAACAAGAATACTAGCAATTGAGCCCGAAAAAGGAGCTTTAACCGATACGAGAGAAGAAATATTATTTACATTCAGATTTTCAATATCAATTTGCATCAGCTTTAGCTTTTCTCTGAGGGATTTAAGTTTTGCCGAAGCAATCATAAATTCCGTTTCAGCCTGCTGCAAATCCTTTTGCGATGATACCATTTCGTAGGCTAGCTTTTGTTGTCTATCAAGAACAGCCTTTAGATTATTGACAAGAACACCCGTTTCAATAAATTCCCTTTGCATATCAATAAATTCTGGATTGTCAAAGCTTAATAAAAGCTGCCCTTTAATCACATTTTGACCAGTAACAACATGAATATCAGATACTCTCCCACCGTAGTAACTTCCTATAAGCATTTTGTTCTGTTCAGGAACATCAACAAAACCGCTGGTTTTGACTAACGAATGAAAAACAGTATCTAAAAGATATCCCATTTCCATTTGTGAACTTTCAAACTGTTTTTTGGTAAGGGTCAGGAGTGTTTCATCAGTTTTAGTTTTTATATCTTTAGGACTCTTTTTTTCAGAAGTGCAGGAGACCAATATAAAAAAAACACCAAGCACCGAAGCAGCCAATATACTGTTTGATGAAGGAAATTTTATAAGCAGAACAGTGTATTTATTCAGGAGTTTGCGAAAATTATTGATTGTGTTCATGATGGAAATATTTGTTGTCATTAAAAACTTAAGTGGTTTATTTCGATTACAGAAAGATTATAAGAGTGTAGAAAATGAAGAAATTCAGTCTCAAGTCTGACAGCATTTTCTTGCGCAAGCAGATACTGAAAAGCATTTATTTCACCCGATTTATATGATAGTGCAGCAGCAAACCTTATTTCGTCAGCCAGTTGTTTTCCTTGTTTGCTGTAATAATCGAGCTGTGCCTTGTTGTTGGATAGTTCGAGTATCAATTGTTCTTTTTTACTGGCCAGCTGAACAACGTAATTTTGATTTTGCTGTTGCACTGCTTCAGCTTTCAGGATCATTGATTTTGCTGCCGAAAGTTTGCTCACAAACCAAATTGGTATTCCGAGTCCAACCTGAAAGCCATTATAAAGTTTCTGATCAGGGCCTTTGTTGGTCCCCAAAAAATATTCCAGATGCAGATCGGGATATCCTTTGTAGCGCTCTGCCTTTGCACGAATGAATGCGACTTTGTTGTCAAATTCGTAGTATCTTCTTGCTGTTTCAACAGCAGAGTCATTCATCGTGTATTCAAGAGGCTCATATTCATTCACTTCAAATTCGAAAGTGCTGTCTGTTTGCATCAATGCATGAAGACGGGTTTTGGCTGCTAAAAAATCATTTTCTGTTTGTTTTAAACGCATTGAAGCTTCCTGTTTTTTTGCCAATGCTGTCAGGTACTCAAGCTTGCCACTCCCTCCCAGTTCAAAGTATTTTCTTGATGCTTCTGCAATAACATTGAAATTACTATCAAGTGAGAGAAATTGAATCTTTAATAAATTCAAATAAACCAATTCGAAATATTCTTTTTTCACCTCTTTCACTAAAGCGTTTCTTTCTCTGTAAAACAAGTATTCCTTT
>JAUYTB010000089.1 GCA_030695305.1 Bacteroidales bacterium | reverse complement strand
TATTAATGCCTCTTTTTGGGATAGAGATTTTCTCACAGAAAAGTCTATTTTTTTTCTCTCCATCTCAGGTTTGAAAAAAGTATAGATATAATCTATCTGCTCATTTATATCCGAACCCTTAAAACGAACTTCCATTAGACCGGATTCAATTTTTGATATGTCAACTATATCATTTATAATGTTGAGCATACGTTCTCCACTTTGCTCAATAAGTGTAATATATTCCTGTTGCTCTTCACCTGTTAGGTTTGCCTCTTTTAATAGACTTGCAAAACCCAAAACGCCGTTCATGGGAGTTCTTATTTCGTGTGACATATTGGCTAAAAAAGCCGTTTTTAATCGGTCACTTTGTTCTGCGTGCTCTTTTGCAACGATTAGTTCTGCAGCACGCTTCTCCTTCTCATTGTTTTGGAATAGAAGCTCTTTATTGGCAAGTATCAACTCTGCCGCACGTTTCTCTTTCTCTTCATTTTGAAAAGCAAGCTCTTTGTTGGCAATGATTAACTCTGCTGCACGCTTTTCCCTCTCCTGGTTTTGAAAGAGAAGCTCTTTATTGGCAAGAGTTAATCTTTCTCCTGCTCTTTGGTTTTCACTAGGTGTCATTTTTTTGCTTGTGCTTTTAATGTATCTACCAAACTGTTTAATTTGCTAATTTCTTTGAAGAGTTTGTTATTAGAAATTTCCAGCATGTTTTTTCTACCTTCCATATCCAGAGTTTCACTAATATTCTCAATTCTCAAAGCACGCAGTGTATTTATCATCTTTATAAGCTTACCTATAGTCTCATTTAATTCATACTCTTTTCTTTTTAAATCAGAAATATCAGTAGCAATTAGAATGTAATTTTCTCCTTGAAGATATGGTGGCAAAAGGTGGATAGAGAGTCTCAGATACTGCGTTTTGTTAAGATTTACAATAATAACATCATGCTTTTTATGAGTAAGTTGAGATAGGAAGCTATCTAATTTTGAGTTATCATTAGGAGTAATATAACGTTTAAGAGACGACCCAATAACCCTTTCGTATGGCGACTGAACAATTTCGGCAAATCTTGGGTTACAATAGAGAATTACCCCCTCTTTTGTTATAGTTACAGCACCTTCGTTCATCTGTTCAATAAATGTACGATATGGTGTTTCGGCAGAGCTGACAGAGTATACCTGCTCTCCATTCTTGCCGGAAACCATAATCGCATCCACATCTCCGTTTCGAATGGCAGTTACAGCCTCTTCATACTCAGCCAAACGGTTGTGTAGCATATCATTTTCGACAATGAGTTGCTCTCTTGTTTTATTCATTTATGTATGTCTCTCAGGTCTAATCCTAAAAGTACTTTCTCTTTGTTTGACATATCTCCAATTATACGTCTGAATGGGAGCGGTAATTTTTTTATTAATGTAGGGGCTGCTATTATTTGATCTCCCTTTGCCAGGCTTGGGTTTTGATAGAGGTCTATCACCTCCAGCTCGTATCTGCCTTCAAGATACTCTTCACAAATCTGCTCTAAGTTCTTTAAAGCCAAAACAGAACGACATGTAGATCCGGTAAGATATAGTCGTAGAACATACTTATCATTGCTGTGAGATGATAATGTCGGGTCAATATCTTTTGGCCAAGTTTTAACTTTTGCTATTTTATCTTTCATAATTATTTAATATAATTATTTAATTTCAATATAGTTAGCGGGTAGTAAATCTAGTCCAACCAGAACACGTTCTGTATTTGAGAGGTCACCAATAATTTTACGAACAGGTACCGGTAATTTTCTTACTAGTGTTGGTAAAGCAAAAATCTGATCGTCAGCTCCCAATTGTGGATTTCTTAAAAGGTCAATAACTTCTATAGAATACTCGCCGTTTAATTGCTCTTCACAAATCTTTTTTAGATTTGTAAATGCTGTCAGCGCTTTAGGTGTTTGTCCGGCAACATATAAACGCAGTACCCATGAATCAGCTGAATTTTCTTTTTTCTTAATCATAGGTTATTCTTTTTTTTTAAATTAATATTATCAATAAAATCACTATTTACATGCCTGCTCTCGGCCATCTGTACTTTGTCTTTTTTAAGACGTTTAATCTGATCTTGTTCAATCTCTATCATCTTAATAGCTTCCGATTCTTCCGATTCAAATTCGAAATGCAATGCAGATATTTGTGCCTCGAGTGCATTTCGTTTTTGCTCAATCTCCCTTTTCTTACGCTCAATATCTCTTTTGCGAATCAGGAGCTCTGCGCTCTCTTTGGCTTCTTGGGCAATACGAGCAGAGCCGGTTAAGACTCCTTCCAATCCAATATATGCTTCACGTAATTCAACCCCGTGATCGGTTAATAAAAATTCGCGAATTTGGTTAGAGTTTGCCATACCGCGTGACTTTAAAACATACATCCCCCTGTTTCTCTCTCCACTTAACTCAATATCCCGTAATAAAATCCATGTGTCTATTAAAGATGATATTCCAGCCTCAGAACTCTCCAAGGAGCTTTCGCTGGATGTAAGGCTGGTAAATAAAGCAGTAATTTGACTCGCCTTTAGAAAGTCAACAATTCGCATTAACATGGCTTTTATTTCTACCTCTTTGTCACTAATGACAAAAGTGTTTATTGGATCTAGAATTACTATATCTGGCTTAAATGCATTTACCGCTTTATGAGTAACAGCTAAGTGCATCTCCAGGCCGTAAAGTGTAGGACGGGTTGCGTGGAATTGTAATAGTCCTTTCTTTACCCATTTTTCCAACTCTATACCAATTGAAAGCATATTACGAATCATTTGGTTTGGAGACTCTTCAAAACAAAAGTATAGAACACGTTCCCCCCTTTTACATGCTGCTTCTGCAAAGTGGGCTGCAATACTTGTCTTGCCAACACCTGCAGTTCCTGATACAAGTATGGTACTACCTCTGTAATAACCTTTTCCTTCTAGCATATTATCAAGAGCAGTTATACCGCTTGATACTCTCTCATTTGAAACAACGTGTTTCAATCCTAATGAAGTGACAGGCAGAACTGAAAACCCATTTTCATCTATAAGAAAAGGGTATTCATTTGTTCCATGTATAGAACCACGATACTTGACAATACGTAACCGTCTGGTAGATGTCTGTTCGTTAACCCGGTGATCTAGCATAATAACGCAGTCGGAGACATACTCTTCCAGACCCTGCCTGGTCAATTTACTATCTCCCCGTTCACCTGTTATAATTGCAGTTACCCCCTTATCCTTAAGCCAGCGAAACAGACGCCTTAACTCTGCACGTAAAATCAATTGGTTTGGTAAGCCGGCAAACAAAGACTCTATGGTATCCAGTACAACTCGTTTTGCTCCGATTGAATCAATTGCGTAACCAAGTCGGATGAAAAGAGCCTCCAGGTCATACTCTCCTGTCTCCTCAATTTCGCTGCGTTCTATATGAACGTGATCGAGTACAAGTTTTTTTCTTTTGATCAGATCTTCAAGGTCAAATCCAAGCGAAATAACATTTGCTATCAACTCATCATTTGTCTCTTCAAATGACATAAAAACTCCAGGTTCGTTAAATTCTGTTGCACCACGCACAAGAAATTCAATTGCAAAAAGTGTTTTACCACAACCTGCACCTCCGCAAACTAGAATTGGCCTGCCTTTAGGCAATCCACCTCCGGTGATTTCATCAAACCCTTGAATTCCAGTTGCAGACTTTGGGAGTTGTCTCTTTATTATTTCATGTTCGATCTTTTTCATTAGTTTTTTGATGACAGATTATTATTGTTTAATTGTGTAAAATAGCTATTGAGCTGCATAGGTGTTTTGTCACATAATCAGTCCGTTAAAGTTTGGAAGGAAATGAGTAAATTGCTTTACATTATTAGCTAAAAATGTTACACAGTTCACATATTTGGTGATTTTTTTTATGCCATAATTACAGTATTTTGATAAAGCCAATTATAAAATTTTATTTTCTTATATTTAAGGAAAAAGTGTTTTGATAAAACAGTAAGATTTAAATATCCTTAACCAAGAAATACAAATACTTATGAAATCAATAGTATCAAAATTCGTATGGCGTGGATCTCCGATACTTCTACTCATGCTTTATATTGGAGATGTTTATGGACAGACAGAGGTGCTTAAGTGGAAAGATGGGAAAAAATCTGCAATCTCAATCACTTACGACGGAGGAACAATAAACCAGTTTCGGGTTGCATTGCCAATAATGAATGAGATGGGGCTGCCGGCAACCTTTTATATTGTTACCGGAGATATCAAAGGGGCAGAACATACTGGAGAATTTATAGGCAGAGATGTGGGTTTAATTGTTGAGGAGAGCAAGAGTGTTAAGACCAATCTGCAGAATCTTTTTGAGCGGGCGGCCGCAGTCCGCTATCTAGAGAGCACAGAGGCGCGTCTTTATCACACCAGGGCAGGCGATATGTTTGAGATGGGTAGGGTAGATGATGCTTGCAGGGAGATTGACAGAGCATTTGCTGCATTCAATAATGGGTCCCTGAAACGGGATCTTCCGGGTAACATATTTAATAACCCCGATGTGGATATCTCATGGGATGAGATAAAGCAGATAGCATCTGAAGGTCATGAGTTTGGAAGCCATTCGGTAACTCATCCTCAGCTTGGTATCTATGATACACCCAATATGAGGTACGAGATTGAGAAGAGCAGAGATGAGATTGTTAAGCATCTCGGAGAGAGTCATGCCTTCTCTGCTGAGATACCTCACGGTATTGAAAATCAAAGAGTTATGGAGTTTGCCGGAAGGTTCCATAAAGTTTTGCGTAATCGTATGCCGGCACCATATCTTGAGGAGATAAACCGTTGGAACAGAAAGAGTCCGTCGGAATCAGAAAAGCAATATATTCAATGGCAAAGAGGCCCTAAGAGCAGCACCACGCTAAAAGCGATGAACGCCTGGGTTGATACCTGTCTTGCCTACGAAAATATTTGGCTTGTTCTTACTTTTCACGGGATAGACGGGATTGGCTATGAGCCATTGAGTTCTGTAGATGTTAAAGCATTTTTTAACTATATCAAGAGCAATGAAAGCACTATTTGGGTAGCAACCTTTAGGGATGTGGTAAAATATATCCGCCAGAGAGATGCCTCTTCGGTTACACAGATGATGGAGAGAGGAGATATAGTTGGAGATGGTCAGATAAATAAAAGTATAGTCATTGGTCTCAAACACAATCTGGACAAAATGATATATAACTACCCTCTTACACTCAAGAGCTATCTGCCTAAAGGGTGGAAAGATGTTACTGTTAAACAGGGAGGTACTGCAATACCTCATAAAATGTCCGGCGATAAAGAGGGGGACTTTATTATCTACAACGCTTTACCAAATAAAGATATAATAACGATTAATCGTAATTAGAGCCTAATTAATTATGTCTGTAATAGATTTTACTCACTATTCGCCACCCCTCACCGAATTTATAAAGTGCGAGATAGTCAGTAAAGATGAGTTTCCCTTCCCGGTGCAGTTCAATTTTTGCCACTGCGGAATCTCCTGTGACATCTACAAAAAGATATTTGCACGTTGTTTCAACAGTTGGTTTTTTACCAGCTGCCTTTGACTTGCTGATATTCTCGATCCAGGTGGCAATAGGCAATTGAGTTACAGAGGATCTATCTTTACCTAAGCCAAGAAGCACAAACGTAGGGTGAAATCCTCTCTCAATTTGTTCAATATCACCGTCATTATGTATTCCAATCACATAAGACTCATCGATAACCTTTTTTATTAGCATTTCATCCGATTGCGCCCTTAAAAGTGTTGCAGAAACAACCCCAAACACTAAAAACAGAATAAATTTTTTCATTGTAATCATTTTTTATCCCATAAATATATTGAATTTTTTGTCAAATGTTTTATTTATATAATTTCTGGGTCTTACTATCACATCCTAATTTGCTTCCTTGTAAACTATTCTCAATAACATTGAAAAGGGAGGGGACCCGCCGAAGGTGGGGAG
>JAUYTB010000085.1 GCA_030695305.1 Bacteroidales bacterium | reverse complement strand
GAGATATTATCTCAATATCTCTCTTAACTCTCTCTGCAGAAAAATTAGTTGCTTCAATATCTTTGATGACAGGAAGATATATGACATCCATAGAGAGGAGAACAGTTAAAACCACTGCCAAGGCAGCAATTAACCCCCTAATTCTCATTACTGATTTATATTGTATTTATTATAAATATCCTTTCCCTCTGGAGTGTATGCATATTTAATTCTCTCCGAGTATGCCTGCTCAACCTTAGATCTAACCATCTTCATAGTTGAATTTATCATTCTATTTTGCTCTGTAAATGGCTCATCAGCAATAATAAATGTTGATGGAAGCCATCTTTCCGGAAACATCCCGGCATACTCTCCTTTTCCTTTGTACTTATTTAACTCATTAAAAACAGCCTCTACCAGCTCTCTTCCTTTGAACTTGCTCTTATCTGCACTTAATACCGCTATTGTATATGGAGATTGATTATTATAAAGCATAATCTGCTGTATAATAGAAGAGTTACCTAGAATTGTCTCTTCTATTCCTTCCGGTGAGTACTTCTCTCCGTCACTTCCAATAAGCAGGGACTTGAATCTGCCAAGTACATAGAGAAAACCATCTATATCCATATAACCCAAGTCTCCGGTATGAAGCCATCCATCTATAATGGTTTCGGAAGTGGATTTCTCATTCTTCCAATAACCTGCCATTACATTCTCCCCTTTTATGACAATCTCTCCGGATTGACCATAAGATAAGATTTTTCCATCAGAATCGACTATTTTTAACTCCATTGGTTTAATCAGGATACCGGAAGAGCCAAGTTTATGCTTTGCAGGTGTATTGGTTGATATAACAGGTGTGGCTTCTGACAGACCATAGCCCTGAAACATAGGTATGCCAAGTGCGTAATAGAATTTTTGCATCTCAATATCTAAAAGAGCTCCTCCTCCTACAAAAAATTCAAGTTCACCTCCCATAGCTCCTTTTACTTTGGAGAAGAGAATCTTGTCAAATAATCTTACCAGCGGAAAGAGTAAAATAGAGAGTCCGGATCCTCTGTTAAAACCCTCCTTGTTATATGTATATGCAACTTTAAGTGCAAATTTGAACAGATTTTCGGCAGTTTTGCCTTTTGCCTTTAATGAGTTCTCAATACTCTTTCTGAAACTTTTAGCAAGAGCAGGAACTGAGAGTAAAATATGAGGTTTAACCTCATTAATATTTATAGGTATATTTTTAAGTGTGTCCATACCTGTTTTTCCGGCTTGAACTGTTGCAACAACAGATCCGGTTGCTATCATAATATAGAAACCTACAACGTGTGCAAAACAGTGGTCCAGTGGAAGAATTATCAGCATCCTTTTTTGAGGTGGGATTGATATTATTGATAACGCCTGTTCTACATTGGCTGTATAGTTTCTGTGAGAAAGAATAACTCCCTTAGGATCAGCAGTTGTGCCAGATGTATAAGTTATTGTTGCATAGTCGTCATTGCCTATAGATTTTGCAATTTGTCTGAAGCTCTCCTGGTTATCCCTCAAATACTCTTTACCTAACTCAACAACATCATCTACAAATAACTCACCATCCTGATATCTATCCAGTTTGTCAAAAACGATAATCCTTTTAACCAAAGGGAGCTGATCTCTCACCTCTCTTATTTTTTTAAGTTGTCTCTCCGAGACCAGCAGAGTATCTACCTCTGCATGAATAAGACGAAAAAGAAGATCACTACTCTCCTCAATCTTAATAGAGATTGGTACATTTACTCCTCCAGCATAGAATATTCCCAACTCTCCTATTATCCACCAGTTTCTTCCTTCTGAAATTACAGAAGCGTGACAGTTTTTATGAAAACCTAATGAACAAAGGCCTGCACCAAATTGTTCTGCGATTAGCTTGGTTTGAAAATAGGTGGTTGGAACATATGTACTCTCAATTTTCTCAAGCAGAAGAGTGTAGTCACGATATTTCTCAACTGACTCTTCAAATAGATCAATTATTGTTCTTTTTTTCATAATTGTTATAAGTTTTAGTTTAGCAAAAATATATATAAAATGTTCAAAAGTTGTTCTCCTTACCTGAAAATGTTTAATGAAAAGGGTGTTAACTGGCACTACTCCCTTACTGATGAGCTATTGAATAATGCTCAGGAGGAGGATAAATTAATA